>JAUHWK010000251.1 GCA_030424555.1 bacterium
GGCCCGAGCAGTTCTTCGCCGACTTCTTGTCCGCGCTGGAGCAGCCCATGGACGCGCGGCGACTCACCCTGGTCAACGACCCGGTCTCCAGCGCTCCCAGGCTCATGGTCGAAGGGCGCCACCTTCCGATTCCGCCCAACGTCTGGTTCGTGGGCACCGCGAACCACGACGAGAGCACCGCCGAGTTCGCCGACAAGACCTACGACCGCGCCCATGTGATGGAGATGCCTCGCAAGACCGAGGCCGCGCACTTCCAGGTCGAGGAGCGGCGTCACCGCAACCCGATCTCCTACCAGAAGCTCGAGGCGGTCTTCGCGGATGCTGCTGAAAAGCAAGCCCGCAGCGTCCAGTCCGCGACCCGCTGGCTCCGCACAGCGCCGTTTGCCGACAGCCTGGGGAAGCGCTTCCGGGTCGGTTGGGGCAACCGACTCGAGCATCAGCTCGCTCGGTACCTTCCGGTGGTCGTGGAAGCCGGTGGCAGCGTCGGGGAGGCGATGGACCACCTGCTCGTGACCAAGGTGCTGCGCAAGCTCAAGGACCGTCACGACGTCCGTGCGACCGCCCTGGAAGAGCTGAGCGAGCAGCTCCTCACGACCTGGGACAAGCTCGACAAGAAGAACCCTCCCGAGCGCTGCATCGCGCTGATCGAGAACGAGATCGCCGCGAAGAAGGGCGAGGAGCTGGTGTGACCGGCTTCCGACCGCGAATCGGTGGGAGGGCGCGCGCCCACCTACCAACGACGTTTCTCTGCGATGCGTGGACCCGTGAAGGCGGGCGCTTCGGCGACGAGACGGTGGGTTTGCCGGAAGGCACCACTGCGCTCGGGCGGTGGCCGGCGGAGCTCGACACGGACGCGGTGGTCCGCCTCGCCGAGGCGGTCGGAGAGTCCGCATCGTGGGAAGCGATGGCGGCCACGCCTCCGGTGGCCCAGAAGCTGGCCGAGCGTGCCCGACCACAGCCGCTCGACCTGGAGATCGCTCGACACCTTCGGCATCTCCAGCACGTCTGCCATCGGCCGCGTCTCCATCTGCGCGTGGAGGAAGAGCGTCTTCCGGTGTCTCGAGCGCGGCGGATCCCGGTGCGCGCGGTGGCTGATCTGGTCTCTCATCCGGGCGACTGGGAGCACCGAACGCTGCGCAGCATCCAGCCCTCGCGGGTGCTTGCGCGCCAGATTGAAGACGAGTGGAACCTGTACGAGAACCGCGTGGCCGTGCGGCTCGTCGACCACCTGCTCGCCTACCTCGCCAAGCGCCTCGAAGAGCTGCGGAAGATCAAGGAGATCCTCGATGCGAGCCGGGACTACAGCGAGCAGATGCAGCGAACCTCCTACAGGCGCGCCGGTCGCATCTCCGAGCTGTGGTCGGACACGCTGGAGTCGAAGACCGAGGAGGAGCTGTCACGGACGATGCAGCGTCTCGAGCTGGCCCAGCGGGACCTCCAGTCGCTGCTGGACGCGTCGCTGTATCGCCAGGTGCCGCGCAGGCAGTCCGTCGCCTTGTCGTTGAAGCCCACGAACATCCTGGTCAACGACCCTCACTACCGAAAGGTCGCCGCGCTGTGGCGCGCCTGGGTGAAGTACGGCCACAAGCGCCAGGAGACACAGCAACAGCGCGCCAAGCGGCGAAGCACGGAGGCGGGCTGCTGGGACCGCTTTGCGCTGCATCTCGTGGTTCGAGGCCTCGTGGACCTGGGTTGGTCGCTCCAAGAGCTGGGGCCGGGCCGTTGGCGCGCGAGCCGCGACGGGAGCCTTCCTGTGTCCGTCACGCAGGACGACGGAGGCGTCGTGCGCCTCTCGACAGACCGTTCGCTGGCGCTCGTGCCCCTGTGTGCTGACCTCTCCGGCGCGGATCCTGACGCGCTCGAAGGCCTCGTCAAGAGCCTCGACAGCAACAAGGCCGACGTGGTGCTCGTCCACGTTGGCGCCCCCACCGCCGTGGCCGACGTGGAGCGCGCCGGCGGGTGGATTTTCCGCGGGAGGACCGCCCTGTTCGGCTGCTCGCCTTGGGGCATCGACTCCGAGGAGCGCATGGCAAGGCTCCTTCGTGGTTGGCTCGTTCGCGTAGCGAGTCCGGCCTACCCGGTGGCGACCGAGGTGCGCGCACTCGAGCAGCTGCCCAAGACCTGGGCGTGGATTCGCTACCAGGAGCCACATCTGGTCGCCTTGAGGCCGCCGACACCGGAAGACCTCGCCGCGTCGGCTGCGTGGGCGTCAGCCAAGGCGAAGGAGCTGGATACCGTCGCGCGCCGGGCCAAGGCCGCCAAGCAGGCGTTCGCGGTTGCCCCTCGTGAGGCTGTGCGCGCCTTCCAGCGGTTCGTCGACGAGGCCCCCGCCAAGCTGGCCGGCATGGACGTCTGCCCGGTGTGCGGAGGCGAAGGCATGGTCGAGCCTCGCCCAGGTCGTCACGCGGATGGGGCAGACGCGACCTGGTGGGCCATGTGTACCGCCTGCGGCAGCGAGTGGGGCACGCGACCCTGCACCGGCTGCGGCAGCCGCTACCACGCCCTGGCAGCGCAGGCTGGGCTCGACCTGGCTGATGCAGCGGAAAACACACCAGACCTGGAGTGGCCCGACCGAGTGCTCGGACGAGACGTGTGGGCCCAGCCGTGTCGGTCCGGGACTCCGGGCGAGTACCGATGTTCGGAATGCGGAGTGTGCTCGGCGCGGGGGTGCCGGCGTTGCTCTTCGTCCTGATTTAGGGCAGAACCACCTGCTTCCGGCCACCCCTTCCGACCGCCCTTCTGGACCCCTCTACGCGGCTTCCTCGCCGCCGCCCTTCTGGACCCCCTCGGGGCGCGGCCATGCGCCCGCCTCGGTGAGCCGACGGCGAAGCGTAGCGCGCGAGACACCCAGCGCCTTCGCCGTCGTCTTCAAACCGTGGCCTTGGTCGAGCATGGCGACCGCCGGCCGCAGGTCCAGCTCTACCCTCGGCCGACCGCAGTGCTTCCCGGCCGCCTGGGCTCGGCGTACCCCAGCGACGACCCTCTCGCGGATCAAGGACCGCTCCAGCTCGGCCACAGCCCCGAGTATCTGCAACGTGAACCGCCCCGCGGGCGTCGTGGTGTCGACGTGGGCATCCCGCACCGACACCAGCCCGACGCCCCAGGCGTTCAGGCTGTCGGCGAGCTCGAGGAGGTGGCTCACGCTCCGGGCGAGGCGGTCCAGCTTCCAGACCGCCACCACGTCGATGCGGCCCTCGCGGGCGTCGACGAGCATCCGGTCGAGCGCGGGCCGGGTCGTCTTCGCGCCGGACACCCCGGCGTCGACGTACTCCTCGGCGACCTGCCACCCGCGCTGGTCGGCCACCTGGCGCAGCTCGTCGATCTGGAGTCCGACGTCTTGGCCGTGCCCCGTGGTGGACACCCGAGCGTAGAGGGCGGCGCGCATCGCCTTCATCTGCACCACCGCCCGATGGTAGTGTTGGTACCTGTGAAGTTTCCCAGGGAGGCAGGATGCAGACCGTGACGAAGGGGTTGTGGACCTTGCCCGCAAGGACATGAAAGCGGAGTTGCTCTGGTGAACAACACGATCGCCGGTTGGTTGTGTGGCGCTTGCGGGGCGAAGGGCATCCGGCCGAGGGTTCCGTCCAGTTGCCCTACCTGTGGTGATTCGGACGTCCAGAAGCGGCTGCTGCGATCGCCGAACATCTGCGTCTGTGAGGAGTGCGGCGAGTTCTACGCGATGACTCTCGGCGTCTTCAACGTCCCGACGGATGAGGAAGCAGCGGCCCTCTGGGCGGACTAGTCGAGCGAGAGGCATCCTCACCCTCCCAGCACGGTCCGAAGCAGCTCCACCGCCCCGGCTCCCCCGCCGGCCCCGAGCGCCGTGAGGCCCAGCGCCACCCGCCACGAACGCGCCTCGACCTGGTCCAGCCGGTCCTCGATCTCCTTCAGCGTGTCGAGGACCTGACGGTGCCGCTCGGCGCTTGCGGTCTCGTGGGCCTCCCCGCGCGTCTCCAACCGCGCCAGCCGCTCGCGCACGTCGGCGAGCTCGCCGGTCCAGGCGGGCGGGTGGTGGTCGGATGGGCGTGGGGCGGCGGGAGGCACGTCAGGCGGCCTTGGGGACGACGCGCTTGCGCCGGGCGGCCTTGCTGCGCAGCTTCTTCGGCTTGTCGGGGCCGCCGGGGATGGGCCACTCGAAGCGCTCGGTGAACACGGTCACCTGGCCGAGCTTCAGCGTGAGCTCGACGGCGAGGGCGCCGTCCTCGATGTCGAGGTCGACGTCCACGTCGACGCGGTTGCGGATCCAGCGGGCGATGGCCTTCCACCACATGGGGTGCTCCTGGTCAGGCAACGCGGGCGCTGGGGGGCGCCCACGGGGTGTAGCCCCCCGCCGCAGGCGCATGGAGCATCTGCCGACGGTTGGGGCGGGTCACGGTGAAGCTGATGTGGACGTGCCCGCCGCGCTCGGGCGCGTACCAGATGAGCTGGTCGAAGGGCAGGCCCAGGCGGACCACGGCGATCGCGAGCGCCTCGGCGGCCAGGCCGTCGGCCTTCATGTCGACCGCCTCGCCCTTCATGTGCTGGCTCGTCGGCGACCCCTTCACCGCCTGGTTGACGGCGGGCGCACGGTAGCCGCTGGTGATCCGCACCGGACGGCCCAGCGCCGTGCGCAGCGGGTCGAGCACGTTGACCACGAGGTGCTGCATCGCCTGCTGCGCCTCGGGGGTTGGGGTGTTGTCGAGGCCGAGGCGCTTGGCTGCGCTGCTCACGGTGAGCTCGGCCCAGGAGAAGAAGCGTCCGATCTGGCCCTGCACGAGCCCGCCCACGCGTTGTGCGCCCTGGACCGGGGAGCCACCGCCGGCGGCGGCCAGCAGGACCACCGTGCCGACGCCGAACAGCCCGAACAGGACCAGGGGTGCGTTGCTCTTGGTCGCCATCCGCCCCTCACTTCGCCGCGATGGCGTCCGCCTCGCGGGCGGCCGACAGGAGGTTGCGGGGGATGCGACGGTTCCACCAGTACAGGCCCGCCTGCTCGATCTCGCCGAACTTGAGGCCCGAGGCCGGAGCCATCGCGAGGAAGTCGCGCCAGCCGGCCAGCGTGGGCGGGAGCACGACCACGTCGGCCCCGCCGAGGCTCGCACCGCGCAGGATCGCGAGGGTGCCGCCCTGGAGTGCGGGGACCTGCTGCTGCTGGGCGTACCAGCTCGACGCGCTGGCGAGCCGCTCGACGACCTTGACGCCGAACCGCGCCCACGCATGGGCAAGCCAGGTGTCGCCGGCCCACGTCCACGACAGGGCCGTCCAGTTGCCGCCGTAGCGAAGCGCCTGGTCCACGCGGAGCGCGATGGCGGCCTCGGTGCGGGCATCCTCGTCCTCGGGGAAGTCGGCGTCGAGGTGCTCGGGCTCGATGCCGAGCGCCGCCACCTTCTCGATGGGCTGCTCGCTCCAGACCGCGGTGCCCGCCTCGCGCATGCCGATGGACGTGCCCAGGAGGCGGCCGAACTCGATGTGGTCGATGCGGTCGGGGTTGTACGGGCTCGGGATGCCGACGCGCAGACCCTCGTAGACGGGGGCCTCGCCGCCGGTGGGCACGAGCACGTCCTGGTCGCGCACGGCGTACATCCACTTGGCCCACGGCCACGCCGAAGGGTCCACCGTGGCGAGGTCCTTCAGGCGCTCCTCGCCCTCCTGGCGCAGGCGCGCGGCCTCGGCGGGGTCGTCGGTGCGCTCGGCCTTGCGGAAGCGCGCGTTGGCACCCCGGAGCATCCGAGCAGCGTCCTCGGCGACCTTCTTCCGGGCCTCGGCCTCGCGACGGGCGCGAACCTCGGCGAGCCGTCGGGCGGTCTTCTCCGGGTCCCGGCTGATGAGGAGCAGGATCTCCTCGGGGCCGAGCTCCATCTGGGCACCGGGGTTGTTGGTGTCCCGCGCCTGGCTCTTGAGGAGCTCGGTCATCCAGCCGAGCTTGCCCTGGATGAGGTTGAACCGGAGCCCGTCCTGGGAGCGGCGGGCGAAGTAGTAGTTGATCTCGATGGTCGAGAGCG
>JAUHWK010000709.1 GCA_030424555.1 bacterium
CCCGACGAACATTTCGTGATTCCCGATGGTGGCGTTGAAAGCGCTCTCCGGTCATTTCGGGCTTCTTCGATGGGATCAGCACAACGATCGTCGACGATCCATCGCACGAAACCCCACGTATAGAGGCCGCCGGGTGGTGGGGACCTCCGAACGAGCACGCGCGATGGCCTCTCTGTCCCACCTCCCCACCTCTCGTCGCCACCCCCACGGGTGGCCTGGACGCGCCATGGACACCCGCCCCTCCGCGATCTGCACGTGGCACCTCCCGACGCGGTCCGACCACACGGCCGATCGCGTCGCGGCGCGGATGTCCGAGGTGCTCGGCGTGTTCCGGTTCCCGTCGCGCCCAGGGGTCGCCCGGCTCCTCCGGGTCCGGACCGAGGGCCACATCGTGCTCGTCGAGACCGCGGCCGGGGCCAGCGAGGCCAAGCCCGCGGCGTCTCGACCGCTCCCGGTCGCCATTGCCCACACGGTCGCCGACGCCGTCCTCTCCGCCCGGGAGGACTGGGGCCGACCCGAGGCAGTCCTCGCCTGCATCGCCTCCGGCACCATCCAGGTCGGCCCCCAGGGCGCGGTCCGCGTCGACGGGCTCGGGATTTGGACCGCCGCCTGGGCCGCCGCGCACGCCGGCGACCTGACCCATCCCCACCCCGTCCCCTTCCATCCCGGCCTGGGACCCGCCGGGGAGGCGCTCGACGTCGCGATGGTCTCCCTGTGGTCCGCGCGCCACCTGTTTGGGACCTTGCTCGGGGCACCCGACGATCCCGAGGGGATGCGGGCCTTCCTCCAGTCTCACACCGCATCGGACCAGGCCGCGCGCCGCCGCACCGAAGCCACGCGTGCCGCCCGCGCGATGTTCGCGGCCTCACCGGGTCTCGCAGGCCTGCTCGAGGCGGTCCCCGGATCGGACGGCGACGTCACCGACGACGTCAGCGGGTTGGCGGTCGGGCGCATCGACCGCCTGTGGTCCAGCCCCGCCCATCAGGCACTGCTCGCCACGTTGATCGCTGGTCTCTCCCCAGCGCCCACCGAGCGCCCCTCCCTCGCGGGCCTGCTCGACGCGCTGGGCGACGCGGCCTCGCACGGCGTGCAGTTTGGCGCGCCCCGCCCGGCGGTCACCACGCCCACCCCCCCCTTGCGCAAGTCCAC
>JAUHWK010000252.1 GCA_030424555.1 bacterium
TTCGAAACAGCGGCAGCACCGGGATGAAGGTCGCGAAGGCCGCGGTGGTACGAATCGCGGAAGTCTTGCCGTGATTGGTGTCGCGAGTCGCGATGAGTTGTAGCCGTGCCACGCTGCCGCGGGTGGTGCGCCCAAGGCTGTCGCGGGAGTCATAGACGCCCTCAAGGCGAAGCTCGGGATAGTCCAAGACCCGCCCAAAGCCTGGGGGCAGGGGGATGTCATCGTTTTCGACCAGGATAGGGGCGATGTCTCCGGAGCCCACCCCCAGACGGCGGCGGCGGTAGGCGATCTCCATGGAGGCGTCGTACTCGGGAAGCCGCGCCGGGTTGAGCAGGGTCGCGCCGATGCTCGCGTTGACCGAGTCGGTGCGTAAGATGCGCTCGTCATCGCGGGTGCGGTCGCTGCCGAGGTCGAGGGAGAGGTCCTGCGACAGCAGGCCGAGGAGCGCGTCGATCATCACGGACGGGTGGAGAGAGCAGACGGGTAGCCGGCGAGGCGAGGTGGGTCCATGAACGCGCCGGGGAGCGCGCGCCTCGATACACCGCCTCGATGGAGGCCGGATGCGACAGTGGGTGCGTTGGGGGGCGGCGGCGTTGTCCGCGGGGCTGGTGATCGCAGCGTGTGCGAAGGTGCCGTACACCAACCGCACGATCGGCAGTGCCGTGCCGGCCACGAGCCTGTTCCAGCTGGGCGCGACGACCTACGCCGAGATGCTCTCGGAGGCGCCGATCGAGCGCGGCACCGAGGACGCCCGTCGGCTGGCCGAGGTGGGCCAGCGCATCGCGGCGGTCGTGGATCGTCCCAACTACGCGTGGGAGTTCACCCTCGTGCGCGACGAGACGGTCAACGCGTGGTGCCTCCCCGGCGGCTACATCGCCTTCTACACGGGCATCCTGCCGGCGCTGCAGAACGAGGCGGGCATGGCGTTCGTGATGGGGCACGAGGTGGGCCACGCGGTCGCCAACCACTCCGGAGAGCGGATGACGGCCCAGCTCGGCGTCACCGGGTCTCTCGCGGTGGTCGATGCGCTCGTCTCGCAGTCGGCCAAGGTCAACGCCCAGCAGCGCGCGCTGTTGGTGGGGGCCCTGGGCCTGGGGGCCGAGCTCGGTGCGTTGCTGCCGTTCTCTCGCGCCCACGAGAAGGAGGCCGACGTCATCGGGATGATGACCATGGCCGAGGCTGGCTACGCCCCCAAGCAGGCGCTCACCGTGTGGGCGCGGATGCAGGCCATGTCGGGTGGATCGGCCCCGCCGGCCTTCCTGAGCACCCACCCGTCTCACCAGGCGCGCATCGACAACCTGGAGGAGTGGCTGCCCCAGGCCCGCAAGCGCTACCAGCGGGCGCCCCAGGTCGAGGGGGCCGCGACCGCGCTGTGGTGATCGCGGGCGCGTCGACCGGTGGCGGTGCGATGCACGCGGTCCAGGTTCGTGCGGGTGCCTGATCGGTGCCGTTGGGGTCGGGCAGGGGCCCGTCATTGCCGCGGCGGAAGGCTCGGCATACCCGCGCTGGACGCTTGGAGGACAGGATGTCGATCCTGGAGCGCATCCGGTCGGGTACCGATGCGGGACCGCTGAACCTGCTGCTGTGGCTGGTCGTCGCCACCTTCGTGTTCTGGGGTGCCGGCATGACGTCGGGCACCCAGACCGCCACCGTGGCCACGGTCAACGGCGAGCGGATCAACGCGATCGAGTTCGCGCGGGCGTTCGATCTGTCCGAGCGGCAGATGGCGGCCAACCGCACCGAGCCGATGACCCAGGACGAGCGCGAGGCCCTGCGGGAGCGCGTGCTGCAGGACATGATCCGGCAGCGGGCGCTGGTGCAGGAGGCCCAGGCCGTGGGGCTGGAGGTCAGCGACGCCGAGGTGGCCGAAGCGCTGCTCGACGTCCCGTTCCTGCTCAACGACGAGGGCCGGTTCGACCGCCGCGCCTACGAGCAGTTCCTCCGTCGCCAGGGCAAGACCCGCGGCGACTTCGAGGCCGAGCTCCGGGAGCAGCTGCTCGTCAGCAAGCTGCAGGAGCTGATGATCCTCGGCGCGTCCGTGGCCGATCCAATCGTCCGCCGCCGGTGGATCGAGGACAACACCAAGCTCGATCTGGCGTACGTCCGGATCCGTCCCGGGGCGTTCCGTCAGGCGATCACGCCCGACGAGGCCACGCTCGACACCTGGACCGCCGCTCACGAGGCCGAGATCCAGGACCGCTACGAAGCGGATCGCGCGCGGCTGTACGACCAGCCGGCCACCGTGTCGTTCACCCAGATCCGGCTCACGGCCGGCGGGCAGGACAAGGGTCTCGCCGAGCTCAAGGCCGAGGCGGAGGCGCTCGCGGAGCAGATCGCGGGAGGGGCGGACATGGGCGCGCTGGCCCAGGAGCACAGCGACGACCCCACGGCCGAGGTCGGGGGATCGCGCTCCGACGTCCGCGTCGATGCGATGGACGCCAAGCTCGCCGCGGCGCTGGAAGGGCTGGAGCCCGGCGCGCTCACGGCTCCCATCGTCGGCGACAACGATGTCCGCCTGCTCCGACTGGACGCGCGCTCCGAGGCCCACACCATCCCGCTCGAGGAGGTCTCCAAGGACATCGCGCTCGCGCTGTACCGTGAGGAGGAGGCCCCGGTGGCGGCGGCCGCCTTCGCCGACAAGGAGCTGCTGCCGTCCTGGAAGGAGACCGGCGTGCCGCCCACCGACGTGGTGGAGGCCAAGGGGCTGCGGGTCGACAGCACGGGTCCGATCCCGGCGAGCGGCACCGGCGGCGGCTTGTTCCGTCCGCCAGAGGCGATGCTCACCGATGCCCGTGCGGCCGCCAAGGGCGACGTGCTCCCCGAGGTGTACGACCAGGGTGGGGTGCTGTGGGTCGGCCAACTCGTCAGCCGCGACGACCCCGATCCCAGCGTGCTGGACGAGGACGGCGCCGTGATCCGCGAGCAGGCCCTGCTCCGGCGTCGGGTGGAGTTCTTCCAGGCCTGGGTCGACGACGTGGTCGCCAAGGCCGACGTCACCTACTGACCGAACCTCCGCCGATCCTCAGCCCCTGCGCGTGCGGGGGCCGGTGGACGCGGCGACACGGGCGTGGCCTGAGACGGTGGGCCGTGGGGTCGAAGCGCGTGCGGTGGAAGCGCGCGTGGGGCATGGCCGCGGCGACGTGAGCGCTCGGCCTCGCGGCCTCGTCAGCGACGCCGACGGCGCTTCTTGCCGCCCTTGCCGGGGGCAGGGAGGTCGCTCGCCGGCGCGTGCTTCTCCAGCAGGGCGAGGATGGTCTCCCCGTAGTCCCGCACCTGCCAACGGCGGACGCCCGGAAGCCGTGCCAGCTCCTCCTCGTCTAGGGGACGGGCCCGGCTGATCGCCTTGAGCTCGTTGTTGGAGAAGGTGGTGGGGGGCGAGTACAGCGGCGAGCGATCCGTGAGGTCGTTGCGCCAGTTCTTCAGCGCGTCGAACAGGTCGTCGGCGGCCTTGCCGGTGAGACGGGGTGGTGGGCCCTTCTCGTCGTCGGGGTGCAGCTTCTTCTTCTTGCGCTCGGGGGCGTCGGGCAGCTCGAAGTCGTCGTCCATCCCAGCCTGGATCGCCGCGATGATCGCCGACCCGTAGCGTCGCTTGAGGCCGCGCTTGCCCGCCAGGGCCCGGTCGAGGGCCGCGTCGGTGTCGGGGGCCTTGGTGGCGAGCTTCACCAGCAGCTCGTCGTGGACCACCTTGTAGGTGGGGCGGTCGCGGCGACGCGCTTCCTTGTCGCGCCACAGGTACAGGCGCCGCAGGATGCGCAGGGTGTCGTCGTCGAGCCGGTGGGCGCCACGGAGGTTGAGGTAGTCGTCGGGATCGAACCCTCGGACCACCACCGGGCGACGGCTGAGCCGGCGGCACTCCTCGCGGTGGTGCCGCGTGCGGCCGGCCTTGCGCAGCGCACGCTTGAGCAGCGTGTGCATCGCGAGCAGGTAGTGGGTGTCGCCGCGGGCGTAGTCGATGTGCTCCGCCTCCAAGGGGCGGGCAGACCAGTCGTGGCGCTGGAACTTCTTGTCGACCGGGACGCCGAAGAAGTGCTCGATCAGGTCGGCCAGGCCGATGCGTGGGATCCCGACGAACTGGGCGGCGATCTGCGTGTCGAACAGGTTGTGGATCCGCCAGTCGAAGTCGCGCTGGAGGCACATGACGTCGAAGTCGGAGCCGTGCAGGACCTTGATGATGGACGCATCGTGCAGGATCTCGCCCAGCGGGGACAGGTCGGCGACGGCGAGGGGATCGACGATGACGTCGCCCTCGTCGTCCGTGAACTGCAGCAGGCTGACCTTCTCGGTGTAGTGGTACATCGAGTCGGATTCGGTATCGACGCCGATCAGGCGCTTGGTGCGGAAGCGGGCGGCGACCTCGGCGAGGGCGTCGTCGGTGTCGACGTACAGGAGAGGGGTGTCCTCGAACATGGACCAGCCGGAGAGGGGGCTTGAGGCGTCTGGGGAGGGGCCGGGTGGCCGAGGACGCCAGGATGGGGTCTGGCAACGCCCTAGCGCCGAGGCGGCTGGCGCTCAAGGGGGCGGGTACCGATCGCCGTGACGGAGGCTCGGCTCAGGAGGGGGAGCGGACCGCGATCGCGTCGATCTCGACGCTGACCCCGCGGGGCAGGCCCGCCACCTCGACCGCGGCCCGCGCGGGGCGTGCGGTCCCGAAGAACGCCGCATACACTTCGTTGACCGCCGAGAAGTCGCCCATGTCCGCGAGGTACACGGTGCACTTCACGACGTCGTGGACCCCACATCCGGCGGCGGCGAGGACCGCACCGAGGTTGTCGAGCGCGCGCTGGGTCTGCACCCCGATCGGACCGTCGATCACCGCACCGGTCGCGGGATCCATCGGGATCTGGCCGGAGCAGTACACGGTGTCGCCAGCGATCACCGCCTGGCTGTAGGGGCCGATCGCGGCCGGGGCGTCAGGGGTGGACACGGAACGCAGCACAGGGCCTCCAGGGCGGGGGCCTGTGGTACCGCGGCACCACCCCGTCGGCCGCCCTCAGGCGCCCAAGGAGAGGGCGTGCAGACCGCGTGGGGGACGCGGGAACGCGCAGACTGGGGTCGGCACCACGACCGGGCGCCGAACCGCGCGCTGCGCCCTGCGATCAGTCGAACAGCACCCGGATGCCGACCGCACCGATGAGCCCGTTCGAGATCGTCTTGCGGACGCGGAAGGCGTAGTTCACGTCCACGTAGAACTCGGCCGTCCGGTTGATCAGGTACGACAGGTTGGTGCCAGCCTGGGCGAGGAAGAACTGCTCGTTGTCCTGGCTGACGAAGCCGGCGCCGACGTGGGCGGCCAGGCTGAACTTGAGGCGGTCGGAGGCGCCGCGCCACACGCCCCACTGCATGCCGACCGTGCCGACGCCGGTGTGGCGGAGGGTGTCGCGGTACACGCTGACCAGCGCATCCTCGTCGACGAGGCCGAGGCGGGCCGGATCGGACTGGGGACCGTCCATCATCCAGAAGCCGCGGAACACACCCTGGATCAGGTCGTCGCGGTCGCCGAGGACCAGCTCGAGGCCGGCGCCGGCGTTGGCGATGATCTGGGCGTCCTTGTACTGCTCGTACTCGTTCTGATCCGGGATGCGGGGGCCCGCACCGGAGTCGAGCTCAGACGAGTAGTAGTACACGGGCTCCGAGTGGAACCCGCCCATCAGGTAAGGACCGAGCCCGCCGGCGTGGGCGGTGGGGGCCGGCGCCACCGCGGCGACGATCGCGCCGAGGGCCAGGCCGCGCGCCACGCGCACGAGGGTCGAGGGCATCTGGAATCGCGGCATGAGGGCTCCGTGGACCGGTGGCGTATACGCCGAGGGTCAAGGCCGATCAAGGGTGACGGCGTCGAAACGGTGTCGACCGTGGTGGGGCATACCGGTGACACAGGAACACGCCCTCACGGGTCGGTGTCCGAGTCGTTGGAATCGGAATCGGAGTCGTCCGAGTCCAGGTCGGTGTCCGAGTCGTCCGTGTCCGAATCGGGTG
>JAUHWK010000253.1 GCA_030424555.1 bacterium
CCGAGTACGGCGAGCAGCACTCCGCGGGCGGCCTTCCCGTGATGCAGGGGTCCGACGGGGCCTTCCGCCTGCTCCTCGTGCGGGTCGAGCGCCGCAGCGGTGTCACCTGGGAGGTCGCCAAGGGAAAGCTCGAGCCGGGAGAGTCGCCCGAGATGACCGCCGTGCGCGAGGTTGGCGAGGAGACCGGCCTGCGCAACCCGATCCGGGTGGTGCGCCACCTGGAGGACGTCCGGTACGGCTTCCTCGCCCCCGGCGGCCGCCCGCGGCTCAAGACCGTCTACCTGTACTTGATGGCCGTCGACGGCGACACCCCGGTGCTCGCCCCCCCCGCCGAGGGAGAAGGCATCGCGGACGTGGGCTGGTTCACGCCCGACGAAGCGGCTGCGGCCGTCCGCCACCCCTCGCTGATCCCCGCCCTGGCCCGGGCCCGGGACGTGCTCGGTCGTTACGGGCTCGCCCCCGACCGTGGCTACGGCTCCCCCGACGCCGCCCCCCGCTGACCCGCCCCTTTCCGGAGGCCGCATGGACGTCGCCCTGTGTGGCAACAGCCCGAGCACCGTCACCGCCGGCATCATGCTGCTCACGCGCGCCCGCCAGCTCGGGTACCCCTTGCGGGTGTCCATCGTCGGCGAAGAGCTCGACCTCACCCCGGTCCCCGGCCCCGCCATCCTGTACGCCCCGGTGCTCGCGAGCTGCGGGGTCGGTCGAGAGCACGGCCAGGGCGCCACGGTGATCGTACCGGGTCCGCCCGGTGAGCCCGTGATGGTCACCGCGAGCCCGCACGGCGTGGGGGGCTGGTTCCTCGCCGACCGCACCGGCCACGGCGTCCACCCTGCCACCCAGGCGTACGTCCGGCTGTCCACCGATGCACGCCCCGAGGCGCGCGCCCTGGGCCGCCAGCTGCGCCGGGTCCTCGAAGCGCTCGGCGTGTCCCCCGATCCCGCCGTCCTCGACGTGCTGTTCGGGGCCCCCGCACCGCCGCTGCTCCGCATCGCCCTCGCCTTGCGCGCCGGACGGGCCATGCTCGGCGGGCGCGGAGAGTCCGTCACCCGCTTCTTGTCGGGCTCCCCTGTGGCCGTGCAGGACCCGATCGACCCCGACGCCGTCGGACCGCAAGCCGTCCTGCGCATGGCGCGCGACGGCGAGCTGCGCTGGATCCTCGACCGCTTCAGCACCACTGTGCACGACGGCATCGAGCAGTGGATGGGTCAGGCGGTCGCGCTGTCCGAGGACGATGGCCACCGGGATGTCGCCCTGTTCTCGGCCTTGGTCGAGCTCGCGAGCCACCTGGCCCAGCTCCCCGTCCACAGCATCCTCCCGCCCCTCGGTGCCGCCGAGGACAGCGTCGCCGTCGGGCTCCAGCATGCCCTCAAGGCCGACGGCGAGGGCGATGCCAACCGACAGCTGTGCCAGGTCTACCGGTTCCTGGGCGGGCGCTTCGTCGACGCGTCCGACCACACCTACGACGTGAGCAGCACCCCCGCGCCCGAGGGGGCCGATCCGGTCGTGCTGTGGCAGTGGTTCTGCAGTGAGTCGCGCGTCGGGCGCAAGCGGGCCGACGCCCTGTTCGAGCAGATCTTCCACCCGACCGAGTGAACCCTGCTCGGCGGGATCGCTGCCCGCGATCCGCTGCTCAGTACCCTGTGGGGCGCCGGTAGGATCGCTCCCGCCGACGCCCCCTCCCCAGGCCCGGTCAGTCGACCGTGACGGGGATCGATCGGGCCGCGACCTCGGCCCGGGCGGGCAGATCCACGGTGAGCACGCCGTGGCGCAGCGCCGCGCGAACCGCCTCGGGATCGATGCCGTCGGGCAGGCGGACGCGCCGCTTCCAGCCGAGGCCCGGCCGGTCATGCCGGGGGGCCTGCACGGTGAGCACACCGCGCTCGACCTCGACCGACAGGTCGTCGGGGCGCACGCCGGGAAGGTCGACGAGCAGGGTCCACGCGCCCTCACGGGACAACACGTCCAGCGCGGGCACGACGTGCCGGACCGGGGTGGGCTGCGGGCGCTCCACCAGGGCGGTGGAGGTCTGAGAGGCCGTGGTGGCCTGAGGGGTGGTCGTCATGGGGTCCTCCAGGTCAAGCGCCGACATCGACGGTGACGGGGATGCGGGTGGGGGCACGGCGGGGCACGTCGACGGTGAGCACCCCGTCCACGAGGCGGGCGGTGATGCCCTCGGCGTCCAGCGAGCGCGCGAAGCGGATCCGACGCTCGAACGCGCCGTCCCGGCGCTCCCGGCGGATCACCTGGCCCAGGTCGGAGCCGAGGGCCGCCGCCTCGCCCTTCACCACGAGCTGATCGCCCTCCTGGTGGATGTCGAGGCTGGCCGGATCGACGCCCGGCAGATCGGCGACGAGCCGCCAGCCCGCCTCCGTCTCCCGCACGTCGAACGCGGGCTTGAAGGTCTGGGTGCCGCCATCGTGGCTGGCGTCGAACAGGGCATCGACACGGCGCGCGAGGCCTTCGACCTCGGCGAACACGTCACGGCCCAAGAGCGGATGATGTCGCATGGATTCCTCCGGTGGGGTGCGGGGGTGGCTCCCCGCTCGCCGGCGAATCTGGACACACATTTGGGGCCGTCAACGGGCCCCGCATCTCGAAATGTCTTGGACGAAGCCTCGCTATCGCCTCGAAATCGCAAAGCCCGAAAGCCTGCGCACGGCAGGACACCCCGTCAAGCGGGGGACGCCACCCGCCGCAGCGCGATGCCCACCGAGGCACCCTCGACATCCACCTGCTCGCCGTACCAGCCGTCGCCCGACGCGACCTCGGGGACGACCGACCAGGCCGACGCGAGCACCTCAGACGCCAAGGCGCCACCAAACCGGCGAATCGCGGCCTCGTGGTCTCCCGACGCCATGAGCTGCAGCTCGATCCGGTCGGTGTAGCCAAGGTCGGCGTCCTTGCGCAGGCCCTGCACCTTGCTCGTCAGCTCTCGGACGAAGCCCTCCGCGACCAGGTCGTCGGTGATGCGGGTGTCGAGCACCACGACGGCTTCGGGCGCGGAGGCGGCGGCGCTGTCGGCGGCGCTCTGAACCCGGACGTCCAGATCTGCCGCGGTGAGGACGTGCTCCGTGCCATCGGCCAGGGTGACGGTCCAACCGCCCGCCTGGACCGCAGCCTGGATCTGGGCGCCGGGGGTCTTCGCGCACAGGCCCGCGACCTCCTTCACGCCCTTGCCCAGCCGCGGACCGAGCGCCTTGAAGTCGGGCTTGACCACCACGGTGACGAAGTCCGCCGCGTCGTCGCCGAACTGGACCTCGCGCACGTTGAGCTCGTCGCAGATCAGGTCCGTGAACCGCGCCAGGAGCGCCTGCTGGGACGGATCGGCGAGGACCACGGTGATCGCCTGGAGCGGCTGACGCACCTTGATGCCTGCGTCGGTGCGTGCCGAGAGGCCGAGCGACGCGACCTTGCGGGCGAGCTGCATCGCCACGTCCAGGCGGTCGTCCCGCAAGGCGGCGTCGGCCACGGGCCAGTCCGCGAGGTGAACGCTCGCGTCGGCGGGGAGCCGCCCGGTGTCCACTTCCACCGCACGGAACAGCGCGTCGGCGTGGAACGGGACGAACGGCGCCATCAGGCGCGACAGCATCCGCAGGACCTCGAACAGCGTCCACAAGGCGTCCTCGAGCTCCGGTCCCTCCCCCCAGAACCGGGCCCGCGACCGGCGGACGTACCAGTTGGAGAGATCGTCGACGAAGGCGAGCAACGCGCGGCTGGCCTCGTACAGGCGGAAGCCCTCGAGGTGGCCGGTGACCACGTCGGTGGTGTCGTGGGCGCGGTGGACGATCCAGCGATCGAGGTCGGCGCGCGCGTCGACCGGACGCGGGGCCTCCCCGGCGGGGTCGAACGTTCCCTTCTCCACCGCGATGTCCGCGTAGATCCCAAAGAACTGGTACACGTTGCGCAGGCGGATCAAGAACTCGCGCTGGCCCTCCCGGATCGCGCGCAAGCTCAGGCGGGTGTTGCTCCACGGCGGCGACGCGTAGCTGAACAACCAGCGGAACGCATCTGCCCCTGGCGGATCGAACGGCACGTGGAACCAGACCTTTCCGCCCTCGGCCGGCAACCCGAGCTGCGCCAGATCGGTGGGATGGACCGCGACGGCGTCCTTGATCGGGACCTCCGCCTCGACGATGCGGCCCGCGATCGACACGCCCTCCCCCTTGGCCTTGGACAGCGACAGCACGACCGGGTCGCTGCCGAGGTCGAGCGACTCGACCTGCCGCGCCTTGAGGCCGAACGTGCCGGGCTCCAAGCCCGCGTCGGGCACGGCGATCTGCCAGGTCACGCCCTTCATCACGAGGTTGGGCGAGGTGTAGTTGCCCTTGGACTTGCTCTCCTTGTTGCCGAACCGATCGCAGACGTGTCCGAGCACGACGCAGTTGCGGTACGGACGGGGCAGCCCGACGGGATCCAGGCCGAACTCGGCACAGGTCTCGTCGTCGAACAGCAGGGTGGAGACCATCAACGAGGTGTAGAACCAGCCGCGGGTCTGGTCGATCGCCTCGGAGATGAAGTCGGCGGGGAACTGGGCCTTGAACGCCTCTTGTCCCTGGTGCGGCCAGCCGTGCTGCGCGAAGTGCATCGAGCCAGAGTCGAACCAACAGTCGATCACCTCGGGCACGCGGTGCATCGCGCCGCCGCAGTCTGGGCACGGCAGGGTGATCTCGTCGACCCACGGCCGGTGGACCTGGAGATCGGGCTCGACGTCCTCGCGGATGCCCTCGGCCCCCCGGGCGCGCAGGTCGTCGAGGCTGGTGGGGGCCACATGGCGCTCGCACGCCTCGCAGGTCCAGATGTTGAGGGGGGTGCCCCAGAACCGCTCGCGCGACAGTGCCCAGTCGACGTTGTTCCGGAGGAAGTCGCCCATCCGGCCCTCGCGGATGTGCTCGGGGTGCCACCCCACCGCCTGGTTGTTGGCGAGGGCGTCGTCCTTGCGCGCGGTGGTGCGGATGAACCACGCCGGCCGGGCGAACTGGATCAGCGGGTCTTCGCTGGCCCGCCAGCAGAACGGGTAGTCGTGGCGGTAGGTGTCCCACTTCTGCAGCAGGCCGCGATCGCGCAGGTCCCGCAAGATGTCGCTGTCCGCGTCCTTGCAGAATGTGCCTGCCCATGGGGTGCCCTCGACGAACGTGCCGTCGGCCCCGACGTACTGGAGCATGCCGATCCCGTGGGCCTGGGCCGCCCGCATGTCGTCCTCACCATAGGCGGGGGCCGTATGGACGATGCCCGAGCCCGAGCTCGTGGTGACGTGGTCGGCCGCGATCACCACGAAGGCGTCGCCGCCCTCCGCCGGACCGAAGTCGAACAGCGGAACGTACCGACGTCCCACCAGCTGCGCGCCCTGGATCGTCTCCCGTGGCTCCAAACCGTACGCCTCGGCGCGCGCCGCGGCGAGGATCAGGGTCTTGCCGGGGTTCTCCGGATCGTCGCACAGGGCGTACTCGATGCGCTCGCCCACCGCGAGGGCCACGTTGCTGGGCAGGGTCCACGGGGTGGTCGTCCACGCGAGGAAGGCCGTGTCCGGATCGTCGGCCGCGACAAAGCGCGCGGTGGCGGCGGGGTCGTCGACCTCCTTGTACCCGAGGCCCACCTCCGCCGCGGACAGGGTGGTGCCGCCCTGGGGCCACCACCAGACGACCTTGTGCCCCTGGTACAGCAAGCCCTTGTCGAGGAGACGGGACAGGGCCCACCACACGCTCTCCACGTAGGACTTGTGGTAGGTGACGTAGGGATCATCCAGGTCGACCTGGAACCCGATGTCCCGCGTGAGGTCGTTCCACTCCTGGATGTAGGTGAACACGTTGTCGCGGCAGGCCCGGTTGAACTTCTCCAGGCCGTAGTCGGCGATCTGCTGGCGACCCTTGAGCCCCAGCTGCCGCTCCACCTCCACCTCCACCGGAAGCCCGTGGGTGTCCCACCCCGCTTTGCGGGGCACGTCGAAGCCCTGCATCGAGCGGAA
>JAUHWK010000254.1 GCA_030424555.1 bacterium
CCCTCCAGGCGCAGCTCGAGGCACGCAAGGCCGCGTTCGCCGACAAGGCCCCCGAGGACGTCCAGCGCATGTACGAGGACGCCATCGCCGCACTCGCCGCCTCGGGCATCGTCGACAAGGCGCTGGGGGTGGGGGCGACGATCCCCGCGATCACCCTCCCCGACGCCCGTGGACGCACCGTGTCCGTCCAGGACCTGCTCAAGGACGGCCCGGTCGTGATCACCTGGTACCGGGGCGGGTGGTGCCCGTACTGCAACCTCACCCTCCGGGCGTGGACCGAGCAGCTCGACGCCCTGCACGCGGCCGGCGGGCAGCTGGTCGCGATCACGCCGGAGACCCCCGACAACGCCCTGTCGACCGCCGAGAAGAACGGGCTGCCGTTCACCGTCCTGTCCGACACCGACAACGCCGTCGCGCGGGCCTTCGGCACGGTGTTCGAGGTGCCCGCACCGGTGTGGGATCGGTACCGATCGGCGCTGGAAGTCCGCGCCTACTACGCCCACGACCGCCCGGAGCTCCCGCTCGCCACCACCTACGTGGTCGACACGGACGGCGTGATCCGGCACGCCTTCCTCAGCCCGGACTACCGAGAGCGGGCCGAGCCCAGCGAGGTGATCGCGGTGGTGCAGGGCCTGACCACGCCCTGACCTCCCCGCCTCAGGCCCCGTCGACCTTCTGCTGCTGCGTGAGCATCACGAACGAACCCTGGGCATCCCGGGACACGAAGCTCCACGGCAGCAGGAGACGCTCGCGGCGACGGGACACCTCGACCCGCACCGCCTGCCACCCCTGCACCGACTCCCACCGCGCCGTCACCACACACCGGGTGCTCGCATCGCAGGCAAACCCCGCGGTCTCCAGCGTGGTGATCGCTCCGGCCTCGGCCGCCGCGCGGATCGCGTCGCCGGTGGGCTCCGGCCCCTCCAGGATGGACGCCCCAATCCGGCACCCCTCCCGTGCGGCCCGGGTCATCGCGTGCGACTCGTGAATCGCGAGCGAGACCTCGATCAGCCCGACCAGGACGATCAACAACAGGGGCAACAGAACGGCGATCTCCACCGCCGCCGCACCCCGGCGACCCCGCAGTCGTCGCATGGTCATCGCTCTGCGCCTCCTGTGCGCTGCCACTCGAGACGGCCGATGCGCTCGGCCGAGATCCACGCAGGCGCCATCACCACCCCCAGCAACGGGTCCACCCGCAGGTCGACCTCGCACGTCAGCATGCGCTGGGGCGCCGTGCCGCTGAACCGCTGGACCGTCTTGCACCCGCCCGCTTCACATGCCGTCCCGCCCAGGACGCGCGACAGCGCCTCCCGCGACGTCGTGTCGACCCGCGCCTTGAGGGCCGCCTCGTACTGACCGGACTCGCCGGGATCGAGCAGGACCCCCACCCGACACCCCTCGGTCGCGGCCAGATCGACCGCACTCTGGTGACGAAGCCACCACCCGTACTCGATCGCCGCCACCACCACCGCGAACCACAGCGGCAGGGTCAGGGCGAACTCGATCGCGTACCCACCTCGGCGTGCGCGCATGGTCACTCCACCAACGGCAGGGGAAGCTCGCTGATCACCTGCTCGAACAAGGGACCGAGGTCGGCCGGGTTGGACGTGCGGAGGAACCACCCGTCTCCCTGGACCATCTTCGTGAGCATGGTGTCCTCGGCCACCAGCGAGACGACCCAGCTGTGGACGCGCAGGTCGTTCCACATCGCGTTGGACGCGGCGATGCTGGCGGTGCGGACCTGGTCGACCGAGCGCGGAGCAGGGCCGACCACGTTGCGCCACCGCGTGTCGACGAATCCGTCCGCGGCCCGCAGGCTGCCGGCGCCCGACGCGATCGCGCCCGGCTTGCCGTCCGTGAGGACGAGCATGGCGCGGTACTGGCCGCCTCCGCGTCCCTCCAACCACATCGTCTTGGCCATCTCCAGGCCGACCGCGTGGTCGGTGCCCGACTCGTCCGTGTACTCCCGGGGCATGTCCGGGTAGCACCCCCCCAATGGGTCGGAGAAGTCGTTCTTGCGGGCGGTCGGATGGAGCTTGCACGCGGCCCCGTCGAGCGGGTTGGTGTCCTTGCCCGCCTTGCTGGCGATGTTGAGCTTGCTCCACCGCGTGCGGACCGCCGCGATCGCCGCGCTGTCGGACAGCCGCGTGAGCGGGGTGTACTCCCAGCCCCAGCGGCCCGAGAACAGCACCATCCCGATCTCATCGTCTGGCCCGTGCGTGGCCCGCAGCCGGTCCAGCACGAGCAGCGAGGCCTGCCGGGCCTTGGCGAAGTCCTTCTCGCCCCACGATCCCGTGATGTCGACCACCAGCAGGAACTGCAGGCTGCGCGCGGACGAGATCGCCGTCGCACGGATCGCTTGGTCGTGGAACCCGAACACGGGGCCCAGCAACAGGGGGATCACGCCGCCCTCGGGGAGGACCTCGACCCGCACCGCGGACGGGCGCACGGGATCGGCGAGGAACGTCCCCTTCCCCCACCCCGACTGGCTCCATCGCCCAAAGGTGACGGTGGTGGCCTTCGCGGGCACGCCGACGATCCGGTTGGCTGCGACGATGCGCTCCGCCGCCTGCCGCGCGCGGGTGGGATCGCCGGTCTGCCGCAGCACGATCACCGCGGCCTGAGACCCGGCATCCGCCGCGTCCTGCGCCTGCGACCGGGCGACGACGATCCAGGCGGTGTCCATCGCGAGCATCGCCGCCGCGAGCACCACCACGAGGGAGAACGCGAACAGGATCGCGTGGGAGCCGCGACGGACGCGCATGGTCAGCCTCCTCCAACGAAGGCGGTGAGCCGGAGCATCGCCGGCCCGACGAGGATGATGAACAGCGGGGGCAACAAGCCGAGGATCAGCACGACGGTGAGCCGAGGAGACGCCGAAGCCGCGCGCTGCTCCGCCTGGAGCAGCCGCCGACGTCGGGCAAGCTGGGCGAAGGCCGACAGCGAGGTCCCCACGCCCGTGCCGTGGCGTTGGGCCTGCGACAGCACCGCGACCAAGCTCGTGAGCTCCGGCACGCCCACCCGGGCGGCCAACCGATCGAACGCTTGCTCGCGCCCGAGGCCGGCGTCGAGCTCCCCGACGAGCACGGTCAGCTCTCGAGACAGGGCCGGCGAGGCCACCCCGATCGCCGGCTCGACCCGACGCAGCGCCTGGTCCAGGGACATGCCGGCCCCCAGACACCCGAGGAGCATGTCGACCAGCGTGGGAACCGCCCGTGCGATCTCGCGCTGGCGCCGCACGGCCCGGGACGCGTCCCAGCGTGCGCCGACGAACGCCCCGACGAACAGCATGCCGATCACCACCCACCATGTGGTGGTGGTCCACATCGCGACGATGCCGGCGGCGATCGCCCCGAACACGGCCCCCGTCCCCCCCACAGCCGGCGCCTCGGAGGCTTCGGCCGTGATCGAGGTCGGCGTGCCCCGTGCAGCCGCAGGCGCGTCCACCGGACGGGAGGCCCACGCCGCCGCCGCACAGAACACCGCCCCCGAGCTGGTCAGCCCGGCCAGGATCGCGGGGTCCATCACACCTCCACGCGCGCGATGCGGCGCATCACGAAGATCGCCAGCACCATCTGGGCGCCGGCCACGGTGAGCAGCACGCGGCCCGTGTCCGTGGACACGAGCAGCATCAGGTACTGGGGAGACGACAGCAGCAGCGCGCCCGCGGCCACGAAGGGCAGGCTCGCCAGCACCCGCATGGACGCCCGGACCTCCGAGGTCATCGCGAGCACCCGCTCGTCGAACAGCAGGCGCTCCCGCACCGTGGACGCCAGGTTCTCCAGCGCCTCGATCAGGTTGCCACCCGTCTCGCGGTTCATCGACACGACCACGCTGAACAGCGCCAGCTCCACGTTGTCCGGATCCAGGGATCGCAGCTCCCGCAGACCCGACGTGAGGGACAGGCCCAGGCGTTGCTTCTCGGCGATCGGGAACAGCCCGTCCCCGAGGGGGGCCGGCGTCTCCTCCGCCGCAGCCTGCAGCGCATCGGTGAGCGGCGCCCCCGAGCGCAGCGAGCGCGCGATCAGGTCCAAGGCGTCGGGCAGCTGACGGGACAGCAGCCGGCTGCGTGCCTCGGCCCGCTGGCGCAGGCGCCACAGCGGGATCGCTGCCGTGGCCAGCCCCGCGACCGCCCCGGCCGGCCCGAACGCGCCCCAGCCCAGCGCCATCGCCGCCCCGGCGTACACCGCGAGGGAGACGATGAAGCGTCCGGGCCCCACCCGGGACGCCGAGCGCGCGAGCAGCACCTCGACGGCATCCCCGATCGGCCCGATGGCGTCGGCGAGCTCGTCGACGACCGGGGCCTGCACCAGCGAGCCCGGACGCACCGAGCCATGGATGCGACGGCGCCACGCCAGGCGCGCCGCCTCCTGCTGCGTGCTCCACGCCAAGCCGGCCAGGGCCAACGCCCCGAACACGGTCAGCGACACGATCCACGGAAGCCAGATCATGTGTCCTCCCCCACGATCCAGACGTGGCCAGCCCACGCGGGCGGCACGGCATCATCCGACGCCTCGATCGCGTCGGCCAGCGCAGGACGGTCGACCAGCACCCGTCCCTCGCCGCGCCCCCCTGCCAACCGGGTGAACCGGTACAGCGGGGTCACGGTGAGCACGCCTTCGGCCGATCGGGTGACCTGGGCGATCTCCTCGATCCGGCGGGCGCCGTCGGGGTAGCGCACCACCTGGACGACCAGGTCGAGCGCATCGCCGATCATCTCGTCGATCGCGTCGTCCCGCAGGTTCGGGGACCCGAGCCCGACCAACGCCTTCATCCGGCGCACGGCCTGGGCAGTCTGGTTGGCGTGCACCGTCCCCATCGACCCATCGTGGCCCGTGTTCATCGCCTGGAGCAGGTCGATCGCCTCCTCCCCGCGGATCTCCCCGAGCAGGATCCGATCCGGACGCATCCGCAGCGCGTTGCGGACGAGGGTGCGCGCGGTGATCTCCCCCTTGCCCTCGAGGTTCGGGGGACGGGTCTCCATGCGCAGCACGTGCTCTTGCTGGAGCTGGAGCTCGGCCGCGTCCTCGATCGTGATGATGCGCTCGTGGACCGGAATGGCCGAGGACAGCACGTTGAGCAGCGTGGTCTTGCCCGACCCCGTGCCACCGCTCACCAGGACGTTGGCCCCAGCCCGCACCGCCGCCGCCAGGAACGCCACCACCGGCGCGGGGGCCACGCCCCGCTCCACCAGGAACGCGGTCCCGACCTTGCTCGCGCTGAACCGACGGATGCTCACCAGCGGCGCATCGACAGCCGCAGGCGGGATCGCGACGTGGACCCGGCTGCCGTCGGGCAGGCGGGCGTCCACCAAGGGCGACGCCTCGTCGATCCGACGGCCCGCGCTGGACACGATCCGGTCGATGATCCGCATCAGATGGTCGACATCGCGGAAGCGGACGTCGGACTTCTCCAACACGCCGCGACGCTCGACGAACACCTGGTGGGGCCCGTTCACGAGGATGTCGGTGGCCGCGGGATCGCGCAGCAAGGGCTCCAGCGGACCCAGCCCGAGGATGTCGTCGAGCAGGTCCTCCACCATCACCGCCTGCTGCTCTCGCGTGAGCGGCAGGGATCGGGAACCCACCATGCGGGTGAGGGTCTCCCGGAGGCGTCCGCGGAGCTCCTCCCGCGGGAGGCTTCGGACGACCTGGAGGTCGAGCGACGAGACCAAGGCCGTGTGCAGGTCGGCGCGCGCCGCGTCGTCGTGCGACACGGCGGGCCCCCCGCGACCCTGCTGGAAGGCATCGAGGAGTCGGTTCGCCATCTCAGCCTCCCTCAGCCGAACCAGCCGCGCCGGACGGGCGCGGAGGCGGGCGTGGCAGGAGCATCGAGTCGCGCCGCCAGCGCCTCGAGGGCGCGGGCGAGATCGGAGCGGGGTGCCGCCTCGGCGACGAGGGTGCCCGCACGATCCGCCTTGGCGACTGCGTCGGCATCGGCAGGGATCACGACGTGGAGGTCG
>JAUHWK010000710.1 GCA_030424555.1 bacterium
CCCCACGGTCGTGGGTGGCGATCACGACCTCGTCCGCGCCATCGCCGTCCACGTCCCCGACCTCGACGTCGCGGAAGCGGTTGAACCGCGCGCCATCCCACGCCCGAGACCACAGCGTCTTGCCCACCCACGCGCCATCCTGACGGGTCCAGTGCTTGAGCGTGGCCGGCTTGGGCGCGGCCTCTGCACCGATCGTGAGGATGCCGTCGTCGAAGGGCATCGCCTTGTGGAACACGTTGGCCTCGGGATCCTCGAGGTCTTCCCGGGTGAACCCGGCCGGACCGGCCCGCAGGATCGACAGCTTGGCGGGCAGCGGCGTGGGCTTGCCCCCGACCACCTTGAAGTGCGCCTGGGTGACGAGCAGGGCGGGACCCGGCTCGGCGGGGACCACGGGCGCAGCCTCGGTCGGTGCAGCCGCCGACGCCTCCTTGGCCGTGGTGGCGGGGGCCGACGCATCGCCCCCACACGCGAGCGCGACCGCAAGCACGCCGCTGAGGGAGACCACCCCCAGCACAGGCAGCAGACGACGGGCGGACGGGTCGGAGGACGAGGCGTTCATCGGGGCTCCCTCGGTGGGCCGTGCCCGCGCGGCGTCACCCGTCCGTGCCGGTGCGTCAACCGTGGCCACAGCGCGCCACAACCGAGGTAGACGGCCCTATGGACTGGCACGCGATGCGGCACGACCTGGAGCGACGCCTCCGCCCCGCCCTCCCCTGGCTGGCGAGCGGAGCGCTGGTGGTGCTCGCCGTGCTCGCGCTGCAGTCGATGGTCGCCCGCGACGACCGGATCGTGCGGGCACTCCAGGACGAGATCGCCCAGCGCCTGGAGGACCGGATCGACGTGTGGGAGGCGGATCTTCTCCCGACGCTGGACCGGATGGTCGCCACCGCAGCCTCGTCCAATGGCCCGGCACCCGCCGTGCTGGAGGGGCGCTGGCGCGCGGAGCATGCCTGGTTCGACGCCCTGTACGTGTGGGAGGTGGGGGCTCCCCCGAGCGCGGTGTCCGGCCAGGACGCACGGCTGGTCTTTCCCCGCACCACCCCCGCCCTGCCCGACGCCGGCGCCAGTGCGTGCGCCACCCAGCTCGTCGCGGCCTGGGCGGACGGCGACCCTGCCGCCCCTCTCCCCGCCCTGCGGCGCCCCGA
>JAUHWK010000255.1 GCA_030424555.1 bacterium
GCCTGGGCACGCAACCGCCGCGCCATCGTCCGCCTCGGCAACTGACCAGGCCCACACCCCGCCCTCGAGGCCGCCAGCCCTCGCTGGCCCCCACGTCGGGCCCCGTTCGTCGCGCGACGAGCCGGTGCCGGTCCACCCAGGGGCGCCTCACCCTGTTACCGGGGCGGCCACCTTGGAGGACCCATGCCGCTCGTTCCCGTCCACGGAGGGCTCGACGCCCTGGTCGATCGCCGCCTGCCCCTGTCGCGTCGCCCCGAGGTCCTCGCGGCGCTGGAGGGCGCGCCCACGCTCGCGCTCACCGAGGCCGATCTCGCGACCGTCCACCGCATCGCCGACGGCACCTTGTCCCCGCTCACCGGCCCGATGGATCAGGCCACCTTCGAGCGCGTGCTGGACGAGCGCGTGATCGTCCGCAACGGGGTCCCCTACGCGTGGACCATCCCGTTCGCGTTTCCCGCCACCGACGCCGAGGCCGCCACGCTCGCCCCTGGGGTGACCTGTGCCCTCGTCGGCCCCGACGGCGACATCGTCGGGCGGCTCACCGTCTCCAGCGTGTTCGACTGGGACAAGCCCCGGTACGTGAAGAGCGTGTACCGCACGGAGCGCACCGACCACCCCGGCGGTCGCATCGTCACGAGCGATCCCCGCACCGTGCTGGTCGGCGGCGAGCTCGAGGCGTTCCAGCCCACCGCCCATCCCGCGTACGGCGAGCTCGTCTACACGCCGGCCCAGACCCGCGCGCTCATCGCCGACCGCGGCTACACCGCCGCCCTCGCCTTCCAGACCCGCAACCCGCTGCACCGCGCCCACGAGTACGCCCTGGTGTACGGCGCCGAGCAGCTCACCCGTGCGGGCGAGTACGCCGGCGTGTTCCTCAACCCGCTGGTCGGGGAGCTCAAGAAGGACGACGTCGACGCCGCCACCCGCATGCGCTGCTACAACACGCTGTGGCGCAACCGCCTGCTGGGGCAGGGAGACGCCGACCGCAGCCTGTGGGAGAGCGCCGGCTACGACATCAACGACGTGTTCCACCTGGTCGGGCTCGACATCAAGATGCACTACGGTGGGCCTGCCGAGGCCGTGATGCACGCGATCTACCGACAGAACCACGGCTTCAGCCACCTGGTGATCGGACGCAAGCACGCCGATGCCCCCTACGCGGACGGCACGGCGATCTGGGGCGACTTCGACGCGCAGGAGATCTTCGACGACCTGCCCGGCGCCCTGGCGCTCAAGCCGGTCAAGGTGGGCTTCGCCGCCTACTACGACCACCTCGGCCGGGTCGACCTGATGGACAACCACCCCGAGGTGAAGCCCTTCTTCATCTCCGGATCCAAGGTCCGGTCGATCCTCGCCAGCGGTGAGCGCCCCGACGAGCGCATCATCCGACCGCAGACCGCCGACATCCTGATCCAGGTGTACCGGGAGCGTCAGGCCGCCGCCTCGGCCTGACACCGCGCCATGTGGGACTGCCAGCGCTGCGGGGCCTGCTGCTGCAACCCGGCCGTCAACGAGGCCGAGGGCACCCCGTTCTACGTCGAGGTCGACAACCCTCGCAGCAAGCTGCTCTCCCGCGCAGACCTCCGTGCCCGGCACGTCGTCGACGACCCCGACGGCGTGCCGCACCTCCGGCTCGATCCCTCCGGCCGGTGCGCGGCGCTCGTGGGCAAGCTCGGACGCCAGGTGCGCTGCACCGTCTACCCACACCGTCCCCGGGGGTGCCGTCGGGTGGAGCCCGGCGACGCGGAGTGCCTGACCGCGCGGGCGCACAAGGGCATCGAGGACGACCCGTTCAGCCGCTGAGGGCCTCGAGGGCTGGCTGGACCTCGCGCCGCACCATCTCGTCCCACCGCGCCTCCACCCCGAGCTGCCGGCCCATCGTGTAGATGCCGCCCAGGGTGCGGTGCAGGAAGATGATGTCGCGCGGTCCGGTGACGCCCTTGGCCCGCCAGATGCGCTCGGCGACTGGCTGGACCCGGTCCATGATGTCGTCGTCGTGGGACCCGACCCGGTACAGGCGGCCACGCCACGGGCCGACGATCGTGTCGCAGAAGTCCCAGATCGCGTCTGCCGCCTCCGTGTCCTGACCGTCCCAGGCCCCGAGGTCGTAGCAGGCGGTGAGCACGGCCTCCCGGTCGTTGTCGACCGCCCCGACCGCGGCCTGCGCATACCGTCCGATCCACGACGGCCGAAAGCGCTTCACGCACCCGAAGTCCAGCAGCCCGATGCGCCCATCCTCCTCGAACAGGTAGTTCCCCGGGTGCGGGTCGCAGTGCAGCAGGCGGTGCTTGAACGCCATCGTGAAGAACAGGCCCGCCAGGTTGATCCCCGCCGCCTGCCGCTGCGCAGGCGAGGCGGTCTGCAGGAAGGTCCTCAAGGGCTTGCCTGGCAGCCGATCGAGGACGATCACGCGCTCCGTACACAGGCGGTTGTGCTGACGCGGGATGCGCACCCGCGGGTCGTCGTCGCCGAAGGCCTGTCGAAACGCGTGGATGTTGGCCGCCTCCTGGAGGTAGTCCAGCTCCTCCAGCAGCCGCTCCCGCACCTCGTCGTAGATCGCGTCCATCTCCTCGCGCGTCCGCCCCCCGACCACCCGCGCCGACGCCATCAGGGTGCGGACCGCGAGCAGATCGGCCTGCACCCCTTCCTCGACCCCGTCGTGCAGGACCTTGACCACCACCTCGCGGCCGTCGGGGAGGGTGGCGGCGTGGGCCTGGGCGAGGCTGGCCGTGCCCAGCGGCGTGGGATCGATCGTGCCGAACAGCTCGGAGACCGGTCGCCCCAGCTCGGCCTCGATCGTGCGCCGGATGGTCTCGAAGGGGACCGGCTCTCCCTCGGCCTGGAGCTTGGACAGCTCTGCCTTGACCTCCTCGGGCAGATCCAGGTGCTCCGCCGCCATCGACAGGGCCTGCCCGAACTTCATCGCCGCCCCGCGCAGCTGCCCGAGCGTCGCGACAAGCTGCTCGGCGCTCTGCTTCTGGAACGTCTCCCGGAGGGACCGGCGCCCCGCGTCGTCGGTGAGGGCCTCGCGCACCCGCTGCCCCACCCACGAGGTGGACAGCCGCGTGGTGAGTCCGCCCAGCCGGGCCAGGCGCGCCAACCGGTTCTCGCGCTGGGCCATCGCCGCCCTCCTCCTGCTGCGCGTATCGTCGACCACGGGAGCCGGTCCGGCAACATGACAGATGGTACCGGCGGGCGGTGGCCGATGGGACGCCGCGATATCCCGACGTCATGTTCACCGATCTCTCTGGCGCATCCCTCCGCGACGCGCAGGCCCAGCCCCGCGAGGCCCCCACCCCCTCCGCACCCCAGCGACCGTCCCCTGCCCGCCCCCGGCGCGCGTTCGGACCCGTCGCCCGGTGGGTCGCCGGGTCGGTCGTCGCGTGGAGCACCGCGTGCGGCGCCACGGCACCCGAGGCCCCGCCCATGCCCGACACCCTCCCCACCCCGTTCACCGCCGACCAGATCCGCGACGCCTTCCCTGCTGGCACCGTCATCGTCTGGCAGCAGGAGCGCGCCGGCGAGCTCACGCACAACCGGTGGACCGTCGCGGCCTCCGACGCCCAGGGCATGGATCTGACCGTGGACGACGCCTTCGACGGCGACGCCGCCACCACCCGCACGGCACGGCACCCATGGATCGTGCTGCGAGACCACGCGCTGTTCCCCGTCCATCACGCCACGCGCACCCGGACGTCGATCTCCACCCTGCTGTCCACCCATGGGCCGATGCCCGCGTGGCGCTACGACGTCGAGGCACCCGGCGCACCGGATGCGTCCCCCACCCTCACCACGTTCTGGTTCGCCGACGCCCTGCCCGGTCCGCCCGTCCGGATGGACACGACCCGCGACGGTGCCCTCGTCACCCGGCTGCAGCAGGTCGCGCGGACCGGCACAGACACCCTGCCCTGACCCGGAGGAGCCCCTGATGCGCCTGCTCCACACCATGTTTCACATCGTCGACGAGGATGAGGCCCTGCGCTTCTTCGTCAACGGGCTGGGACTCCAGGTCGATGCGCGCCAGGAGTTCAAGGCCGGGCGCTTCACGCTGATCCTGCTGTCCACCGGCCACCCCGACGAGCGGGTGCAGATCGAGCTGATGCACCACTGGAAGAAGGAGACGCCGTACACGGTCGGCGACCACTTCGGGCACCTGTCCTTCGCCGTCTCCGACATCTACGACGTGTGCCGGCGCATCAAGGACCTCGGCTACCCGATCCACCGCCCCCCACGGGACGGCCGCATGGCCTTCGTCACCTCCCCCAGCGGCATCACGATCCAGCTGATCCAGGCCGGAGATCCGCTGGAGCCCAGAGAGCCCTGGATGAGCATGCCGACGACAGGCCGCTGGTGAGTCCGCCCGGGGGGGACGGGGCGCGAGAAGCCGCCCCGTACGGTCGGCGCCTGGTCCGGGCGATCCTGGCGCTGCTGCTGTTTGGCCTCACGGCCGAGGTCACGATGCGGCTGGCCCTGCGCCACCGCGGGGTTCGCCTCGCGCTCGACGCGCGCACCGAGGCGGGGGCGATCCTCGCTGCGGCCGGCGAGATCGCCCACGGAGACCACGGCCAGGGCCTGTTCGTCCCCGACGCGCGCCTCGGGTGGCGCATGCGGCCAGGCGTCCACGTCCACCAGCCCGGCCCCACCCCCGGTCCCCTCGACGCCACCATCACGGTCGGCCCCGAGGGGTGGCGACACGTCCCTCCCGCCCACGCCCTCCACCGCCCGCGTCGGGTGATCGGTCTGGGAGACTCGTTCGCGTTCGGGGCGGAGGTCTCCGATCACGAGACCTGGGCGGCCGAGGTGCAGCGGCAGCACGAGGACGTCCGGGTCGACGTGCTCGCGGCCCCTGGCTGGAGCCACGCGTCCTCGCTGGTCGCCCTGCAGGACGACGCCCTGCGCGATCCGGACACCGAGGTCGAGGCCGTGGTCGTCATCCTGGTGGCGATCGACGTGCTCCGAAACCAGAGCCGGTTCACCTCGTGGTGGCTGCCCCGGTTCCATCCCACGTCGACCGGCCTCCGGTTCGAGCCGGTCCCGGTGGGCACCCACGCCGCGCACGCCGCGCACGTCCTGGGTCAGCCGATCCTGCCCCACCTCGTTCGGCTCGCAGGCGAGCTCGTGTCCTCCCCCGATCCCGAGGCCGCGATCGCCGTCACGGACGCGATCCTTCGGCGCCTGCGGGACCTGAGTGCGGCCCGGGGCGCCCCGCTGCTGCTCGTGTTCACCCCGTCGGAGCCCGCAGGGGTCGGGTCCGATCCCCACGTGGGGCCCGCGGACCGCCCGGGCCTGCTCCGCCCGCTGGCCCGCGCCCTGTGCACCGAGACCGGCGTGCGCTGCATCGACACCCACCCCGCCTTTGCCGCGCTCGCCACGCAAGGGATCGAGGCCTTCCGGGGTGTTCACTGGTCGCCGGCTGGGCAGGCGGCCGTGGGCGCGGCGATCGCCCAAGCCTTGTAGGCGCCCTCAGCCGTCCTCGCCGTCCTCGCCGTCCTCCGCGGTCAGCCGGATCAGCAGCGCGCCCTCCGCCACCGCGTCGCTCTCCGCGCACAGCACGGCCTCGACGGTGCCGTCTCTCGGCGCGCGCAGGGTCTGCTCCATCTTCATCGCCTCGATCACCACCACGGCGTCTCCCGCGGCGAGGGTGTCGCCCACCGCCACGTGGACCGCCCGGATCACGCCCGGCGACGGAGCCACGAGCGAGCCAGGATCGTCCTCCACGGCCGCACCGTCGGGGAGACGAGGCACCAGCCGGACCATCGCTTCCCCGTCGCCGAGGTGCAGCCACACGGTGTCGCCGTCGGACGGCACCGCCGCCCCATCCGTCGTGAGCCGCACGGTGCGGACCACGCCGCCCTCGTCCACCAGGATCCGCGGACCGTCGCGTCCCAGGATCCGCACGATCCGGGACGGCTCGCCCTCGACGCGGACCGAGAACCCGTCGGCGAGCGGGGTCA
>JAUHWK010000003.1 GCA_030424555.1 bacterium
CGGGAGAGGCCACCGCCCCCGGGCCCGCCAAGATCAGCCCGCTGATCCGCAGCCACGAGGACACCTGGGTCGACGTCGACGGCGACTACGAGCAGGGGAGCGCCGAGCCCAGCCAGGTGCACGTGCTCGCAATGGCCGTCGAAGGCCCGCCGGTCCACCCCTACCGGGTCATCGTCGTGGGCGACGTCCAGATCGCCAGCGACATCCTGATCCAGCGCATCCAAGGCAACGCCCAGTTCCTGCTCGACGGCGTGCGCTGGCTGGTCGGCGACGAGGCCGTCTCGGGCGAGATCGAGAACGAGGAGGACGTCCGCATCGAGCACACCCGTGCCTCCGACGTCGCCTGGTTCTACGGCACCATCTTCGGGGTTCCGCTGCTCGTGCTGGGCATCGGCGGCGTGCTCGTCCGCCGTCGCCGCCAGGGTCCGGGCACCCACGGGAGGACCGCATGAGGCAGGTCGGCATCCTCGGCGCGCTGCTCGCCGCCGCACTCATCGCCACCTACGCGACCTGGTTCGACGACGGATCCTCCGCGCCCCGCGAAGGCGTCGCCGTCGTCACCGCCCACGCCGCGACGCTCTCGGGCGTCCGGTGGGAGGCCAAGGACCAGCAGGTCGATCTCACCCGCACCGAGGACGACGCGGGGGCGTGGATCGCCGTCGAGGTCCGCCGGTACGACGTCCCCGACGCCAAGGCCGACGACACCGACGCCGAGGACAGCCCCCCCGCGGAGCCCACCCTGCGCGACGTGGTGCACTTCGTCGGCAACGACAGCGCCCAGGACGTGTGGGACGCCGTCGCCCCGTTGGTGGCCCTGCGCGATCTCGGACCCGCCGAGGGAGAGGCCCTGGCTGAGTTCGGCCTGGACGCCCCCGAGGCCACCCTCACGATCACCCACCAGGGCGGCGAGTCCGTGGTCGAGATCGGTGGCGAGTCGTTCGGCACCCGCGACCGGTACGCCCGCCTGGACGGCCGGGTCCTGCTGCTCGACGACAAGACCCTGCGCCCGCTCCAGTTCGCCAGCACCCGGCTGATGGAGCGCGCGGTGCAGCCCTTCGCCGAGGGCGAGCTCGCCACCGTCGAGGTCCGCGACCCGGCCAACGGCGCGATCACGCTCACCCAGCGCAACGCCGACGACCGCGCCAAGGCGTTCTGGTCCAGCCCGTCCACCGGCGAGGGCCGCGACACCACCGCCAGCACCTGGATCGGCAAGCTGCTGCGGACCCGCCTCACGGCCTACCCGTCCGACGACGAGGTCCCCGACGACCGCACCCCCGCGTTCGCCGTCACCCTCACCGATCGCGAGGGCACCGCCTGGGACGTCACCGTCTCGCGGTCCACCGCCGACGGCAAGCCCCGCTGGTTCGCGGAGTCCGCCTGGCTCCGCAGCCTCGTCGAGCTGACCGACACGATGGCAGAGGACGCGGCCGCGGACGTCCCCACCCTGTTCGAGGTCCGCACGGCCGAGATGCAGGACGAGGACGAGGACGGCGACGACAACGCCCCGGCCCCCGACCTCGACGAGGCGCCCGCCCACGATCACCCCTGATCGGGCGCCCTTGGGTCGAACGGGTCGCGGGGTCCGGTCGACCGAGCCCCCGCCGTCCGACAGGACTCCGCGCCGTGCGGGCCCGGACGCAGCGAGCCCGAACTCATCACGGCAGGGCGTGCACCACGACCACGGTGCAGTTGTCCTCGCTGCCCGCCCGAAGCGCCTCGCGAACGAGGGCGTCGGCGGTCTGCTCGGGCGTGATCTCGTCGACGATGTCGATGATCTCGTCGTCCTCGAGGACATCGGTGACGCCGTCGGAGCACAGGACCCACAGGTCGTCGGGCTCGAGGTCGAACGTGGCGATGTCGGGCTCGACCCGGCCGTGGACGCCCACGCTGCGGGTGAGCACGCCGCGCTGCGGGAGCATCCGCGCCATCGCAGGCGTGAGGCGACCAGCGTCGATCTCATCCTGCACGACGGTGTGATCGCGGGTCATCCGATCGATCCGTCCCTCACGCAGCCGATAGGCCCGGGAGTCGCCGACGTGGGCGAGGTGGACCCGATCGCCGTCGACCACGATGGCCACCGCGGTGGTGCCCATGCCGCGGGTCTCCGGGCGGCTGCGGGCGTGGCGCTGGATCTGGATCGCCGCCTGGTTCATCGCGTACCGCATGCGCTCCCGCATCACGGCGGCCTCGTCCTCGAGGTCTTCCTCGGCGAGCAGACGGGTCTCGTCGGGGTCGGCGTCGCCGGACAGGACATCGTGGAGCGTGCGCGCCGCCATCTCGCTGGCGACCTCCCCCGCGGCGTGTCCGCCCATGCCGTCGGCCACCACGAACACCCCGGCATGCACGTCGGCAAGCCAGGCGTCCTCGTTGTTCTCCCGAACCTCACCGCACTCGCTGCGGCCCCAGGCCTCGATGCGCATGACGCTGCTTCCCCGGCGGTGGTAAAATCCCGGAGAACGCCTAGCGCATGCAGGCCCGTCCCGCACCGACCCGCCACCGGCCGGGGCGACCCGACGTCCTGGACACCAGACCACGCCGGTTGGCCCGCCGGCTCCCCCCGGACCCCGCAGCCCACGGGAGGCCGCCCCTGACGGACCAGACCCCGGCCGGATCCGGCGGCCTGCAGCCCCCCCCAGACGATGTCGACGTCGGCGACACCATCGGTCCGTTCGAGGTCGAAGGGCGCCTGGGCCGTGGCGGCACCGCGAGCGTGCTCGTCGTGCGCGACACCCGGGACGGCCGACGCGCCGCCCTCAAGCTGCTGCGCCACTGCGGGGTGGACCCCGAGGTGCTCGCCACGCGGTTCCGGCGCGAGTTTCGCTCCCTGTCCCGCCTGCACCACCCCAACCTGGTGCGGGTCGAGGAGTGGGGGGTGCTGGACGATCGCCCGTGGTTCACGATGGAGTACATCGAGGGCACCGACCTGCGCGCCGCCGCCCGCGAGCTCCACGCCCTGTCGGACGACGCACGCGAAGCGCGGATCCGCGACATCGTCACCCAGACCGCGCGCGCCCTGGCCTACGTCCACGACCACGGCTTGGTCCACCGCGACATCAGCCCCGGCAACCTGCTCCTGCGGCGCGACGGCACGGTCAAGCTGACCGACTTCGGCCTCGTGCGCGGCCAGGACTCCGACCACACCAGCGCGATGGAGATCCTCGGGACCGTCGCCTACGCAGCACCCGAGCAGCTCAAGAACGAGCGGGTGGACGGCCGCGCCGACCTGTATGCCCTCGGGGTCGTCCTGTACGAGCTGTTGACGGGTCGCAAGCCGTTCCGCGCCCACACCGTGCAGGGATGGCTGGAGCGGCACCTGCGCGAGACCCCGCGCGCCCCACGGGACCTGGATCCCCTCGTCCCCGAGGATCTGGATCGGATCTGCATGCGCCTGCTGGAGAAGGACCCCGCGAACCGGTTCGCGAGCGCGTGGCACCTGCTGTCGGCGCTGGGCGATCGGGGGGACGACGCGGTCGCGGTCTGGCCTCCTCGCCTGGTTGGGCGGACCGACGTCCTGGCCTGGATGCGGGCGGGGCTGGAAGAGGTCGCGGCCGGCCGACCCGGTGGCGTGCGGGCGGTGGTCGGGCCCTCGGGCAGCGGCAAGACCCGCCTGCTCAGCGAGACCGCACGCCATGCGAGGCGGCGCGGACTTCCGGTGGCCGTCGCACGGTGTCGGCCCCACGACCGGCCGTATGGCGCGTTCAAGGGAATCGTCGACGGCGTCGACCCCGCCACGGTGCCCGCCCTGCTCCGCGCGCTGTACGACGAAGAGGGCGCCACCCCCGAGCGCTGGCCCGTCCTCGAAGCCTTCCTGGCCCTGCTGCGCGCCAACCGTCCTGCCGTCGTCCTGGTCGACGGCCTGGAGCACGCCGACGCCGCCACCCGCGAGGTCGTCGGCTTCCTGGTCCGCAACTCGTTGATCCTCGACACCCAGCCGGTGCTGTTCCTGCTGGCCGCCGAGGGCACCGACGCACGCGCCCTGCCCATCGGACTCGGCGAAGACCTCCCGGTCTCCGTGCTGCGGCCCGTGAGCGCGGCCGAGGTCGAGGAGCTCGTGTTCAGCATGATCGCCGACGAGGCACGAGCGGTGGCCCTGGCCCGGCGCCTGTACCGGGAGACCAGCGGCAACCCCGCCCACCTCGCCGACATGCTGCACGCCCTGGTCGATGAGAAGATCCTCGTGGAGGGTCCTCACGCCTGGGAGCTCGTCCTCGACCCCGATGAGATCGAGTCCAGCGACCTGCCCCTCCCGCCCTCCCTGCGCGCCACGCTCGCGGAGCGACTGGCCCCGCTCGACGAGGACGCCCGTCGCATCGCGCGCATCCTCGCCCTGCACCCCGGTCCGCTCGACCTCGACACCCTCGTCGAGGCCTCGCCGTACGACGAGGAGACCGCGATGGACGCCCTGGACCGGTTGGTGGAGGCGGGGATCGCCGCCGAGCGGCGCGCCGTCGACACCGAGGTCGCCGAGCTCAGCCACAGCCGGTTCCGCGACGTCCTGCTCGCCGAGGTCGACCCCGCCACCCTCGCCACCTGGCACCGCATCCTCGGCGAGCACCTGGAGGCCCGCCACCGGCATCACCTCGGGCCCGTCGTCGAGGCGCTCGCGTGGCACTTCGAGCAGGCCGGCGTCGCCCCGAAGGCCTTCGCATACCTGGCCCGGAGCGGACGTCGGCACCTCGCCCGGGGCCTGCACGACACGGCCGCGCGGCTGCTCGACCGCGCCCTGCGCACCGAGGCGAGCGCCCGGCCCTACCTGGTGCTGGAGGAGGCGGATCGGGAGGCACTCCAGGCGCGGCTCGATCGGGCGGAAGCCCGCTACCACCTCGGGCGGTGGGACGGTGCGGTGTCGGACGCGCGCGCCGCCCTCACCCTGGCAGACGCCCTGGAAGACCCCCGGGAGTCCTCCCGTGCCCACGCCGCCCTCGGGGCGATCCTGCGGTGGCGGAGCGAGATCGACGAGGCCGAGCCCCACCTGCGCGCCGCGATCGAGCAGGGGCGTGCGGTCGACGACCCGGCCCTGCTCGCCCAGCCGACGTACCACCTCGGGGCGATCGCGTGGATGCGCCAGGAGCTCGACATCGCCGAGGCCCGCTGGCACCACGCCCGCGAGCTGGCCCGACGGGCCGACGACGCCCGCGCCACGGGGCTGACCCTGGTCGGACTGGGCATCCTCGCGTTCTGTCGCGGCGACACGGATCGGGCGCGCGAGCAGCTGGAGGAGGCCGTCACCGCGTTCGAGGCGCGGGGGATGCAGGGCGACCTGGCGATCGCGCGCGTCGACCTGGTCGAGCTCAACCTGTCCACCGGCCTGCTGTCGCGCGCGCTGCAGGACGCCGACCGCACCGTCGCCCGCGCCCGCGCCCTGCACCAGCCCCAAGGCGTCGCGATGGGCCTGGTGTGGCGCGCCCGGGTCCTGCGGGCGATCGGCCGGCTGGAGGACGGGCAGCGGTGCGCCCAGGAGTCGCTCGGGATCGCCGAGCGCATCGGCGCGATCGAAGAGGAGATCGGCGCGCTGGGCACGCTCACGGCAATCCTGCTCGCGATGGATCTTCCCCACTTCGCCAAGCCCCGCGCAGAGCGGCTCCGGGCCGTCCTCGCCCGGGTCGACCACGAGGGCGCGCGCTCGTTCGGCGCCACCCTGCACGCCCGCGTGCTCGCCGCGCTCGGCGACGTCGACGGGGCCCGCGCCGCCCTCGCCGAGGCCGAGGCCGCCGTCGCCCCCTTCCCCCACGTCCACGTTCGGATGGCGATCGCCGCCGGAAAGGCCCGCGCCGCCCTCGGCGACCACGCCGCGGCCGAACGTCAGCTGGAGGAGGCGCTCCAGGTCGCCGGACGCCACGGCTACCGGTACTTCGAGCTCGTCGCCCACCACATGCTCGCGACGACCGCCCACGAGGCGTCGACCCGCGAGGGGCACGCCGTGGCCTCGGGCCGCCTCGCCCGGGCGCTCGCCCAGGGACTCACCCGGGACGACGCGTCCGCGTTTCGTGCGCGTGGATGGGCCGGGCTCGCCACGCCCTGATCCCATGGGGATCGAATGCGTCCGAATACGTCCGGCGGCGCGGCGCGAAGACCCTTCACCACGGCGATCGGGGGACGGCTGACCCCGCACAGAGCGGATAGGCCATCGGAACATGAGCCCCTTCGCCACCCCATCCCTCGGCCGCGGCGACCGCGTCGGCCGGTGGTGCATCCACGAGCGCCTCGGCGAGGGAGGCCACGCGATCGTGTACCGGGTCACCGACGACCACGGGGAACAGGCCGCGCTCAAGATCCTCGCGGTGGACGCCGGAACCGAGGAACGGAGTCGGTTCCTCCTCGAGGCCGACACCCTGTCCCGCCTCGACCACCCCCGCATCGTGCACCTGCTCGAGGACGGGGTCCACGACCGGCGGCCCTGGATGGCCCTCACGCTCGCCGAGGGTCCCAGCGTCGCGGCGCGGATCGCCCACCACCGGGAGCACCCCGACGAGACCCGACGCTTCGTCGAGGCCGAGCGCATCGTCCGACAGCTGTGCGACGCCCTCACCTACATCCACGAGCGCGGGCTCGTCCACCGCGACCTGAAGCCGTCCAACGTCCTGCTCACCCCCACGCTCGACGTGCTGCTGTCCGACTTCGGGATCGTGCTGGACGAAGGTGGTGATCGGATCACGTACCAAGGGCGGCTGGTGGGGACGATCGCCTGGATGGCCCCGGAGATCATCGCCGAGGAGCCGGTCGACCACCGCGCCGATCTGTACGGTGTGGGCGCGATCCTGTACGCCCTGCTCACCCTGCGCCGCCCGGTCGAGGCCAACAGCGTGGCCGGGTACCTCGCGCGGCACCTCACCACGCCACCCCGTCCTCCCCACGAGCTCGTCCCCGACGTCCCCAACCACCTCGAGCAGCTGTGCTTGCGGCTGCTCGAGAAGGACCCGGACCGCCGGCCCCGCGACGCCTGGGCCGTGTTGGAGATGCTCGACGCCCCCGACGAGGTGCTCGCGCCGCTGTTTGGCCGGGAGACGATCCTCGCCGAGTGGTCCACCTGGCTGGCCGCCGGTCACCCCGGCGTGTTTGCAATCGTCGGCCCCCCACGCTCCGGACGCTCGACGGTCGTCCGCCACCTCGCCGCCGCCGCACGGGACCACGGGCGTCCCCGCACCACGCTCGACGACCTCGATCCCGAGGGGGTCGTGGTGGTCGACGACCTCCGTGCCTTGGACGCCGAGACCCGCGCGTGGGTCCGGGGTTTCCTCAGCGACGGCGGGGTGGTCCTCACCACCGAGGGCGACCACGACCCAACCCCCGCCAGCCTGTTCGGGGCGATCGAGCGACGGCGCCTGTCTCCGCTCGACGCCGACCAGGTCGTGCGGTTGCTCCGGGAGCAGGGCGTCCCTTCGTCGGCCGCCACCGTCCTCGCCCGCCGCCTGGCCGTTCCCCATGGGGCGTGGCCCGGCGACGTCCTCGATCAGCTCGACACCCTCATCCGGGAAGGGTGGCTGCTCCGGCGGGGTGACCAGCTCACGCTGCGACGCGACCTGGAGGCCCTGTCCCACGAGGACCTCCCGCTACCGCCCGCCGTGGAGCGCACACTGCGCCATGCCGTGGAGGCGCTCGATGACGTGGATCGGGAGCTGGTCGACCTGCTCGCGCTGTTCCGACGGCCGGTGGGCGCCGCCCTGCTCGCGCGCGCCTCCACCCGACCCGCCGCCGTCCCGGGCGCGCTCGACCGGCTCCTGCAGCGGGGGTTGATCCAGGCCACACCCCGGGACGACGACGTCGAGCTGTCGCTGTGCCCCACGAGCGGGGCCGGGCGCATCGCCGCCTGGATCGATCCCCACCAGCGCCGCGACCACCACGTCCGGATCGCCAAGGCGTTCGGTCGTCGCCACGCGCGCCGCTCCCCCGAGGTCGCCCAGCACCTCGCCGCCGGAGGCCACGTCGAGGAGTCCATGCCGATGTTCGAGCGGGCGATCCGCCGGGCCCTGCGCCAAGGCGACGCCCGCGCGGCCGATGAGGGGGTCCAGGCCGCGCTCCACGCCCTCGCCGCCGATGTCGTGCCCCACCCGTCCTGGCGCGCGACGATGCTGGGTCTGCGCGGCGCGGCCCTGCTGGCGCGGGGCCGGTGGCTCGACGCGGTCGCCTCGCTGGAGGAGGCCCGGACCAGTGCCCACGCCGCCGGCGACGTCGTCGGCTCCGTCGAGGCCGCACGACGGCTGGGCCAGGCGCTGTACCGTCTGGGCCGCTTCGACGACGCAGGCCGGTACCTCGACGAGGTGATGGCCTCCGAGCATGCCGCGCCCGGCGACCTCACCCGCGCCCGTCGTGCGCTCGCCGACATCCACGTCCAGGCCGGCCGCCTCGACGCGTCCATCGCCCTCGGCCGCGATGCGCTCGACGAGGCCGAGACCCGAGGCGTCCCCGACGACATCGCCCGGGCCAAGCGCACCATCGCCCACGTGCTCGCCGTGGAGGGCCGGCTCGGCGAGGCCGCGCGCGTGCTGGAGGAAGCCGACGCCTTGCTCGCCCACCGAGGGGACCCACGGGTGCGGATCTCCCTCGGCATCCGCATCGTCGAGCTGGACCTGATTGCGGGACGGTACAGCCTCGCGCTGCACCGGGGCCGCGGGGTCGAGGACCTGATCGGGATGCACGACCACGCGGGGCGGCTGTCGGAGGCGCTCGCGCTCGTCGCCTACGCCATGCGCGGGCTCGACGAGGATCTGGACCTCCGCTACGCCCGCCGGGCGCTCGAGGTCGGACGGGTCACCCGCGCCACCTGGCCAGCACGGTTTACGGCGATCCGCCTGCTGGACGACGGCGACGACACCGCGCTGACGCGCCGCGACGAGGACGAGCTCGCCATGCTGGACGTGCCCTCGATGCCCCTGCGTCGCGGCACCGCCCAGCGCGACGCGCTCCACGCCCGGCTGGTCGCCCGCCACAGCCCGGATCGCGCGCGCACCTTGCTCCAGCACGCCGCCGCACGGCCACCCGCGCTGTGGCTCGTCGCCGAGTCCGCCCGCCAGCTGGACCTCGCCTGGGGCTGGTCGCGCCTGGAAGAACCCGACCGCGCCGCCGCCTGTGTCCAGTCCGCCTTGCGCACGCTGCCCACCGCGCGCGCAGCGGGGGCCCGGATGGAGATCGGCCTGGTCGCACATCAGCTCGGGGTGGCCGACGCCGTCGACGGGTTCGAGGACGCGGTCGAGGACGTGATCGATCGCACGCCCGCCCACCACCGGGCCGCGACGCGCCAGCGGGTGGAGCGCGTCCAGTCGGTCGCGGGACGGTAGAATGGTCTCGACCACCTGCCGCGGCGCCTGATGTCCGATCCCGATGCCAGACGGGTCCCTCCTCCCCGACGCTCTGACGCCCCGCCCGACCCGGACGCCGAGGACGACCTTCCCGAGATCGGGGGGCGACGGGTCCGACCGGGCGACAAGCTCGGCGAGTACGAGGTCATCCGGATCATCGGCAGCGGCGGCATGGCCCACGTCCTGCTCGCCGAGCACCGCACGCTCGGGGCCGTGGCCCTCAAGGTCCTCAAGCGCAGCCGCCTGGAGACCGGCCTGTCCCGGTTCCGCCGCGAGTACCGAGCGCTCAGCCGGATCAACCACCCCAACGTGATCCGCGTCCACGACTACGGCGACCTGCACGGCCACCCGTACATCGCGATGGAGTTCGTCGAGGGCGAGGAGCTCCACGCGGTGATCCGACGGTTCCGCGAGCTCACCGGCTCCGAGCGCAACCAGCGCGCCCGCCGGATCCTCGGCGACCTGTGCCGCGCGCTGTCGGCGGTCCACCGCCGCGGCCTGGTTCACCGAGACCTCAAGCCGTCCAACATCCTCGTGGCCCACGACGGAACCTGCAAGCTGACCGACTTCGGGATCGTCAAGGACCTCGATCCGGACAACACGCCCGAGCTCAGCACCACCCTGGCCGGCACCTGGGCCTACGCCGCACCCGAGCACATCATGGGACGGCCGGTCGACCACCGGGCCGACCTGTACGCGCTGGGCGTCATCGTGTTCGTGATGCTCACCGGCCGACGCCCGTTCGTGGCCGACGGCATGGCCGGATACCTCCGCGCCCACCGCGACGAGTCCCCGGCCCGTCCGATCGACCTCGTCCCCTCGATCGCGCCCGAGCTCGACGCCATCTGCATGCGGCTGCTGGAGAAGGCCCCCCGCGACCGGTTCCAGTCCGCGCAGGAGATCTTGTACCGGCTGGAGCTCGACCCCGCCGATCCAGTCCCCGACGGCGAGTGGTCGCCCCCGCTGGTCGGCACCGACGAGGTGCGCGCGCGGCTCGACGACGCCGTCGCAGGGCTCACCGCCGCCCGGGGCGGGATCCTGCGGGTGATCGGCGACGAAGGGTCCGGTCGGTCCCGCTGGCTGGAGTACGTCGCGGAGCGCGCACGGACGCTGGGGGTCCCGGTCCACCCTTGGGCGTTCGAGGACAACCCCACCGCGTTCGACGCCGCCCTCGCCCTCGCCCGGCGCATGGCCTCCGAGCTCGCCGATGCCCCGAGCGCCGACGAGCTCCGACGCGTCCTCGACGTCTGGACCACGAGCGGCACCCCCGACGGCGACACCCGCTACGCCCTGTTCGACGCGTTGAGCTCCGCCCTGGGCGTCCTGCTGGAGTCCGGTCCGCGGGTCCTGCTCCTCGACGACGCCGATCGCATGCCGCCCGAGGACCGCGACCTGCTCCGCTACCTCGCCCGCCGCCTGATTCAGGACGCCGACGCCGCCCTGCTCGTCGTCGTCTCCGAGGCCCCCGCTCCCCAGCCGCCCGCCTGGGCCTCGGGCCTGCCGACGGTCGAGGCTCGCCTCGCCCCGCTGTCCCTCGAGGCCCTGACGTCGATCGTCGCGAGCGCGTTGGGTCCAGGGCGCCTCACCCAGCGCCTGGCGGAGCGTCTTCAGGAGGAGACCGACGGCAACCCCCTGTTCGTCGTCCAGTTCCTCCGCTCCCTGATGGCGCGCGGCATCATCGAACCCCACGAGGGACGCTGGCGACCCACCGTCGACGCCGACGACCTCGTGTCGGGGCACCTGGAGATCCCGCCGGGCATTCGTCAGCTCCTGACCCGCCGCCTGGACCACCTCGACAAGCCCAGCCTCGACGTCCTGCGCGTGCTGTCGGTCGCGGGCGGAGCACTCGATCTCGACGTCCTCGCCGAGGTCGTGATGGAGGACGAGGACGTCCTGCTCGACCAGCTCGACGACCTGCTGGAGCGCGGCCTCGTCCGGGAGTTCCCACGGGGCGAGGATCCGGTGTGGACCGTCGTCCACCGCAAGCTCGGCGAGCTGGTGGTGCAGCAGCTACCCGCCGACCGGGCCCGACTGATCCACGCGCGTCTCGGCGAGGCGATCGCCCAGAGCGGGCGGCAGGATCCCGACACCTTGATGCGGATCGGCGAGCACCTCCGCCGAGGCGGCCGTCCCGGTGCCGCGTTCACCCACCTCGCGGCCGCCGCGCGACGGCTGGTCGACCGCCACCTGCTCACCCACGCGCGCGAGACCGTGCAGCGCGGGCTCGCCGTGCGGGACGAAGCCCGCGACGAGCTGGGACCCGCGGCGTTCGCCCCCCTCGACCACGACCTGATGTACGCCCGGGGCGTGGTCCTCGCGAACCGCGGTCGGTGGTCCGCCGCCGTCGACGTGTTCCGCGAGCTGATCGAGCGGGCACCGGAGTTCGACGATCCCCGCGCCACCGGCGAGGACCGCCTGCAGCTCGCACGGGCCGCCCGCCGCACCGGTGGGTTCGAGGAGGCCCTCCGCGCCGCGGAGACCGCCCTGCAGGACGCCCGTGGGCGGCAGGACCGCGCCCAGGTCGCCGCCGCCCTGCACGCCCTGTCCATGCTGGCCTGGATCGAGGGCGACATGGAGCGGTGCGAGGCCCTCGCGGACGAAGGCCTGCTGCTGTGCCGGAACGACGATCTCCGGGCCCAGCGCGCCCAGCTTCACATCGCGCGCGCCGTGTCGGAGGCCACCCGAGGCCAGCTCGCGAGCGCGGCCCGCGGGATGGAGGAGGCCGAGCACCTGCTGGACGCCTTGCGCATGCGCCAGCCCTGGGTGTTGGCGGTGGCCAACCTCGGAGAGGTCCTGGCGTGGCAGGGGCGCCCCGGCGAGGCCTGGACCCGTGCCGACGAGGCCGTGCGCGCCGCAGACGCGCTGGACTACGCCCTCGGCCGCATCGTCGCCTTGCGCACCCGGGGCACGGCCGCCCTCGATCTCGGCCGCCGCTGGGACGGCACGAACGATCTGCACACGGCGGTCGACCTGGCCCGCTCCGTGGGGGTCCACGAAGAGCGGCTGGCCGTGGCAGCCGTCCTCACCCGCCACGCGATCGACAACCACGACCCCGTGGGCGCGATGCGCCACGCCGCCGACGGCCTCGCCGCGATCGAGGCCGGGGGGCGCGATCCGGAGCGCCACCTCCCGGTCCTGCACGCCCACCTCGCGCACGCACTGGTCCGGCGCGATCCCCGCCAGGCGGCCCACCTCCTCCTCTCGGTGGAGGACGCGCTGCCCACCCTGCCGGGTCCCCGCGCGCTGTTCACCCGCATGGCGATGGCCCGTGCGTGGGAGGCGGCGGGCGACCGCAGCCGGGCGGTCGACCACGCCGAGCGCCTGCTGGAGGCGCCCCACGCCCGGTCGTTCCGGCGGCTGACCGTCGAGACCCGCGCCATGCTCGTTCGGCTCACGACCGGCGAGTCCCGTCGGCGTCACCGCACCAAGGGCCGGGACCAGCTCGACGCCTACTTGCGCACCCTCCCGCCCGAGGTGGCGCTGTCCGTGCGGACCTCAGCCCAGCTCCGGCCCCTGCTCGACGACGACTCGTCCTCCGACAGCCTGGCCTGACGGCAGGGCCGACAGCCGAGCTTTCCCGAACGCCGCTAGCGCCGACGGCGGCCCGCGAGCAGCACCAACCCGAGGAGCCATCCGGTGGCGAGGCCGCGACCCGCGCCCAGGTCGCAGCCGCCCGACGGACGCAGGGCCGTGCCGCGGTCCGGGGCATCGATCGGCCCGACGTCGCTGACGTCCAGGGTGTAGTCCGGCAGGCGCTCCGCACCGCCCGAGCCCGAGCCCGAGCCCGACGACCCGCCCTCACCCGGCGTGGCGCCGTCGGCCGCGAGGGTGGTGTCGATCCAGCTGGCGTAGCTGTCGACCCGCGTGGAGCCCGCGCCGCCGTTGGCGCACCGCGGAAACACGATGGCGTTGACCCCCGCGACCGCGAGGCCCGAGTCGGTCTGCACGTAGGTGGAGCCGCCGGAGTCGCCCTGGCACAGGTTGGACGTGCTGTTGGCACCCTCCGTGTAGGGGTCGGACGTGCCGTTGTACCCGTAGACCATGTCCGACGAGTAGTCCCACACGGGCAAGGTGGTGGTGCGCTTGCGGCCGGAGTCGCCCGCCCCGTCGTCGGTGACGCCCCACCCGACGTAGATCAGATCGACGTCGTACCAAGCGCGGCTGACCGACTCCCGGTTGAGCGGAATGGCCGGGACGCCGGTGATCGGCTCCGCGAGCCGGATCAGGCCGATGTCGTGGCCCGCGCCCGCCCCGGCGTTGCCGTTGTAGCTGGGGTGGCTGATGTGGGCGTCCCACGCCGCGTAGTCGGTAAACCCGAGGCTACCGCCCGAGACGTCCCGGGCACCGACGCCCGCGTACAGGGACAGGCCGCTGTTGCCGTACTGCTCGGATCCATCGAGGCAGTGGGCCGCGGTGAGCACCCACGACGGGTGGATCAAGGTGCCCGAGCAGAACACGCCGCCGTAGTAGCGGCTGCCGGCCGCGAACAACGCCACCGTGGACGGGTACTCCTCCGCACCCACCGTGGTGCCGTTCCAGACCTGGGGCACGCCCACCGACGCGTCCACAAACGGGGCGTTCAACACCACGTCTTGCAGGGTGTCGTCCGAGAGATCGGGGGCGTCGAGTAGGACCATCCCCTCGGCCGTGACCTCGGTGGCAGACGCGACAGGCAGGGCCAACACGGCAGCGATCCACCAGGTCATCCCGACTCCCTCCGCACAGGGTGCGCCTGGCTCAAGACACCAGGACCGTGCCCAGAAATAGCATGCTCACGTAGCCATTGAGGTCGAAGAACGCCTTGTTGACACGGGACAGGTCGTCGGGCCGGACGATCCGGTGCTCCCAGGCCAGCACCCCGATCATCCCGATCGCACCCAGGAAGTACCAGGGTGCCAAGGGCACGACCGCGGGGAGCAGCAGCAGCCCCACCGCCGTCACCCCATGCAGGACGGCACTCACCCTCAGCGCGCCTGCGAGACCCAGCGCCGCCGGCAAGCTGTGCAGGCCCGCCTCGTCGTCGAACCCGGCGTCCTGGCAGCTGTAGATGATGTCGAAGCCCGAGACCCAGGTCCCCACGATCAGCGCCAGCACCCACGCTGGGGCCGCCACCGTGCCGGTCAGCGCGATCCACACCGCGATGGGCGCGAGCCCCTGGGCGACCCCGAGCACGAGGTGCACACCCGACCACACCCGCTTGACCAGCGAGTACCCCCACAGCACCAGCAGCGCGACCGGCGCCAGCACCAGGGTGGTCGTCCCGAGCATCCCCGCGCACGCGACGAAGGCGGCGCCGGTCCCCAGCGTGTAGGCCCACGCGGGCCCGACCCCCAGCTGGCCGCTCGGAAGCTCCCGGTCTGCGGTGCGCGGGTTGGCGGCGTCGATGTCCCGATCCACCAGGCGGTTGAACCCCATCGCGCTGGATCGCGCCGTCACCATGCAGGCGACGATCCACGCCCACTGCGTCCACGTCGTGGCCACCTCCCGCGACGCCAACACGGCCGCCGACAGGGCGAACGGCAGGGCGAAGATGCTGTACGGCAGCTTGATCATCCGCAGGAAGGTCGAGAAGGTCCTCAGCACGGCATCCGCTCCCGGTGGACAGGCCTGCGCGCGCAGCGCGGGACGCCCCTGGTACCGCAGACCGGGCACGCGGCGCACGGTCTGCGGTCCCATGGAGACGAAACGGGTCGTGCAACCCACATTCCAGCGCCATCGCTGTCGGGCCGATCCCGCCAGGGCAGTGGACCCGGCCCGCTGCCCTGACGCGGCAACCGCCCCGCGTCGGCCCCACGCCGGATCGCGCCACGCACGGCGCCGCCCCGCGTGAGCGCGTGCCGCACCCCATCCGGGGTCTCAGCCCCAGCCACGGGAGGGATGCACGACGCGGCCACGGGCGAGGACCGCCCGACGCGGGACGGGAGCCCGACCTTGCCGGCGCCCGAGGCTGTCCGCGGAAAGACCGCAGGGTGTATCGTCGGGTCAGGAGGCCGTGTGTTCCCCCCCACCGATCGCCGTCCGCCCCCGTCCGTCGGATCCCGGTCCGCGACACGCACGGTGTTGGCCGTGGCGACGGGCCTCGCCGCGTGCGCTCCTCAAGCCGACGGACCGTTCGCCGAGTCCGCCGAGGCCGGGCTGGGCCGGTACCTGGGGTCGTTCCAGCCAGCCATCCGAGACAACCAGGACGACGGCACGGTCACGTGGCAGTTCGATCCCGAGGACGCCAGCGGCCCCGTGTGCATGGACGGCACCCCGTTCCACGTCCTCAGCCGCGACCAGGGCAACGACGACGTCGTGATCTACCTGCAGGGAGGCGGCGCCTGCTGGGGCGAGGTGTGCGCCACGCCGCGGCAGTCCATGGTTCGCTTCCCCGATGTCGACCTGCTCGACCCCTTCGAGCCATCCAACCCCGTCGCCGGCTGGACCAGCCTGGTCATCCCGTACTGCGACGGCAGCTTCTTGATGGGCGACGTGTCCATCCCCGCCGGCGCGGATCCGTTCGCCCCCCGCGAGCAGCGAGGCCTGCGCAACTTCTCGGCCGCCCTCGACCTCCTGGGCGCGCAGATTGTCGAGCCGGATCGCATCCTGCTCGTGGGCACGGGCGGGGGCGGGTACGGCGCGCTGCTCGGCTTGCCGGTCGTCCGGATGCGCTTTCCCGACGCGGAGATCCACGTCCTGCACGACTCCGGCGCTGGGATCGCCCGGCCTGGCGACCCTGGGTTCATCCCCGACCTGATCGGCCAGCTCGGCGGCCAGGGCGTCCTGCCGAGCTCGTGCGAGGGCTGTTTCCAGGACGGCCACATCACGGCCCTCGCCGGCTGGCAGCTGGCGCGCGACGAGCACCTCGTGATCGGGGACTACTCCACCTGGGGCGACTTCCTGATCGCAGACCTGTTCCTACAGATCGGCGGCGCGGCGTACGCCGAGGCCCTGGACGCCGAGACCGCCAAGCTCGCCGAGGCATGGCCCGATCGGTACGCGCGCTTCATCGAAGCCGGCGTGGAGCACTCCGCCACCGCAGGCGACCTGTCCGGCGTGTTCGGGGTCGTCCCGCACGAGCTCGCGGGCGTGATCGACCTGCTGCAGTTCAAGACCCTCCGCACCGCCGAGATCGACGGGGTGGACCTGGGCGACTGGATCGGCGCCATGCTCGCCGGCGACGGCTGGCACAGCCTCACCGAGCCCCGGGATCCCACCGACGGCGGCTGACCAAGCCACCCCGATCGATGGAGGCCGGTCCATCCCGGTCGGAATGGGTCGGGTCAGGGCTCGGGCGACGGATCGGCCGGCGGACGGACGACCACCCCGGCGGCCAGCGCGATGGCCCCAGCGACCCAGGCCACGCCCACCGTACACACCGTGTAGAGCAGGCCCCCCACCACCAGCGAGGCCTCATCCACCCGGTCCCCCAGCAGCAGCACCAACGCCGCCTCGCGCGTGCCCAGCCCTGCGACCGTCACCGGCATCATGCCCGCGAGGATCGACACCGGGGCGGCGAACGCCACCTCCAGCGGCCCGGCCCGCACCCCCGCCGCAGCAAAGGTGGCCGCCAGGATGCCTAGGTTGCCGCTCCATGTGGCCGCGGTCCAGGCCACGGCGCGCCCCGTGGCCACCGGGTCTCGGACCATCCGCGCCATCGCCTCCGTGGCCTGCGCGAGCTTGCCGCCGCTCTGGCGAAGCATGGCCCCGACGCCCAGGCCCGCGGCCACCGCACCGAGGACGAGCACGCCCGCCACCACCGCGGGTCCATTGCCCGCCACCGCCCCCGCCCCGATCGCCGCCAGGGCCACGACAGACAGGTCCAGGACCCGCTCCGCCACCACCAACGCGACCGCGTCGAGCCGACGGCCGGGCTCGGGCGCGAGCACCCACGCCTTGACCAGCTCCCCGCCGCGCCCAGGCACCAGGGGATTGAGCGTGGCCGCCGTGAGCACGGCCCGCAGGGCCCGTCCGCGGGAGACCTCCAGGCCCCCTGCCGCGCACACGGCCCGGACCTTGGCCGCAGCGAGCCCGATCACCACGAGCATCAACCCCGCCCCAACCGCCAGGGGCGCAGACCGTGCCCCCGCCAACGCCGCGCGGACCGCGTCGAGATCAACCCGCGACAGCACCAACGCGGCACACGCGCCGAACCCGAGCAACGCGACCAGGACCGCCATCAGCCGCCGCGGCGACAGCGTCGTCATGGCGCGTCCCCGTCGGTGTCCGGGGCCTTCGGCTCGGGCGGCGGTCGATCCGACGGATGGATCTCCTCGCGCGCGACCCGATCCACGAGGTCGTTGCGCAGGTAGACCTTCCAGCGGTGGACGTCGTCCAGCCGGGTGTAGTGTTCCTCCACCCAGGGTCGAAGCACCTTGTCGCGGTTGAAGTTGCCCGCCGAGTCGTACCGGTTCCCGGTGACGAACGTGACCCGGTCCTTGTACCCGACGGCGAACACGGCGGGCGGCTCGGCCTTGAGCGACGCCATGAGCTCCGCATGGGCCGCCGAGGTGTCGGTGAACCCGTTGATGTACGGGAAGGTGTACAGGAACCGGCCGACCATGCGCCGGTCTGCCACGTAGGCCACCGCCGGATCGTAGCTGTAGACGTACACCGGCTCGTCCGGCTCGGTGAGCTCCGCGATGCGCGACGCCATGTTCCCGTACCGGCGCCACCCCGTGAACTGGCGGTACCGACGCGTGTCGAGGAAGGCCTCCCGGTCCTCGAAGGACGCCATCGCCGCAGGCCACGTCTCCTTGTCCGACCCCATCTCCACGGCCAGGCCCGCCGCGAGTCCCACCGCCGCCACCCACATCAGCGCGCGGGGCAGCCACGGCGCGAGCACCGCGGCGATCCAGGCCCCACCCATCGCCACCACCGGAGAGAACGCCATCACGTGGTAGCCGAACCATCGTCGCTGGGCGGCGATGCTTGCCACGGCCGCCACTCCCCAGCCCAGCGTGACCAGCACCCCCGGACGGGCCTCCGGATCGCGCCACGCCGTCCACACCATGGCCGGCACCCCCACCGCCAAGATCCCCGCCCAGGCCGGCAGCAGTCGGGTGCGCTGCTTGTCCCAGGCGTGCTGGATCCCGTCCCACAAGCCCCGCTTGTGGCTCTCGACCGAGGTGTACGAGGCGACGAGCTGCTGGGCCTCGATGAAGTCGTCCAGGATGCCGGTCGCGGCCATCCACGCGACCACCACGGCCAGACCAGCCACGAAGCCCGCCACGCCGAGGCCGATCGCGCGCAGCCGGTCCCGCCCCGGGACGTCCCGCATCGCGACGGCCAACACCAGCGGCAGCGCCATCGCGAGGCCGGTGTACTTCAGCCAGAACGCACCCGAGAGCAGCAGCCCCCCCGCAAACGACCGCCGGTCGTCGAGCGTGTCCCCCGTCACCAGCAGCAGGGCACCCACCGTGAACGGCGTGAACCATGGATCGGTCTGGGCCGAGTCCCAGATCCCCGCCCCGATGTGCAGCCACGGGAGCATCACGCCCGCGACGGCACCGGCCGCGGCACTGCGCGTCCACCGCGTCAGGAGCACCGACAGTCCGACGCTCGACGCCATCAACAGCGTCAGGTCCAACCAACGGATCGCAGCCTGGGTGTGGCCGAACACCACCTGAGACAGCGCGTGCATGAACACGGTGCCAGGCGGCTTGAACGCATACACGTCCCGGTAGGGCAGATCGCCCTCCAACAGGCGCCACCCCGTGTACGCGTAGATCCCCTGGTCGCGGCAAAGAGGCCAGACGACCATCGGCAGCGCGATGGCCAGGACGGCCAGGACGACCAGCGCCAGGCGAGCCCGTCCCTCCGCCGGCGACGGCTCGGTCAATCCGCAGCCACCGGAGTCGCCACGGCGATCGTCCACGGGAAGCTGGTGCGCACCCGATCGACGCCCACCGAGCCGGTCTCGTTCAGCATCTTGCGGAAGCCACCCGGGGTCCACCGCTGGATGTGCTCCGGGTGGTTCCCCATCCGGTCCAGGTACTGGCCCCGCGCCAGGTTCCCAAGCTGGAACCAAGGCTCCCACGGCACGCTCAGCACCAGCTGGCCCCGACAGACGCGGGACAGCTCCGCCACCGCCGCCTGCGGCTGCTCGAGGTGCTCGAGGACCTCCAGGCAGATCACGACGTCGAACGCGTTGTCCTCGAAGGGAAGCGCCAACACGGACCCCACCTGGGCACGCACGGACGGGTTGCGTGCTTGGCAGGCCGCGACCGCCTCGGACGACAGGTCGATCGCGTCGGCCTCCGCGTACACCCCGGACAAGGCCTCCAGGACGAACCCCTCGCCACATCCGACGTCGAGGAGCGCGGTCGGGCGCAGGGCGGCGACCTCATCCCGGACCGCGCCGTGGAACCGGTCGATCAGGGCGCGCACGACCGGGTTGCCGGTGGCGTGCTTGCGGGCATTGCTGGAGGTCATGCGGTCTCCACCGGCGCGGGGGTGTCGAGGGTGTCGGCGGCCGCGGGCGCCGGCGGGACGGCCAGCACGTACCGGGGCGCCGCCGGGGCCGCGAGCAGCTCGGCGAGCAGCCCAAGCAGGATGCTCTGCAGGCCGGCCAGGATGCTGGTGACGCCGATGATCATCGCGGCGAGGTGGGTCGAGAAGGTGGACCCTGCCAGACGCATCAACAGCACGTACAGCAGCAGCAGCCCCCCCACGCCGAGCGCGGGCAGCCCGGCGGTTCCGAAGAAGTGCAGGGGCTTGTACCGGAAGCGCGCCAGGAACCCGACCGTGAGCAGGTCGAGCAGCCCGGTCCAGAACCGGGTGACCCCGTACTTGCTCACGCCGTGCTGGCGCTTGCGGTGCTGGACGCCGACCTGCGTGGTGCGGAACCCGGCCAGGTGCGCCAGCTGCGGGATGAACCGGTAGTTGTCGCCCGTGAGGTCGAGCGTGCGCGCGACCGGCAGGCGCATGATGCGGTAGCCCGAGTTCTGGTCCTTGAAGGACACGCCGAACACCATGCGGTTGAAGAAGTTGAACACGCGGGACGGCAGGGTCTTCGTGGGCTCGTTGCCCATCCGGGAGATCTTCCAGCCGACGACCAGGTCGTGGCCCTCGATCGCCGCCATCAGCTTGGGGAGCTCGGCGGGGTCGTCCTGCAGATCGGCGTCCATCGTGACGACGAGATCGCCCCGCACGCGCTCGAACGCCGCGGTGTAGGCCGCCGCCTTGCCGAAGTTCCGGCTGAACTCGATCAGGCGGATGCGGGGCTCAGCGAGGCCCGCCGCCCGGACCACGTCCTGCGTGCCGTCCGTGCTGCCGTCGTCGATCACCACGATCTCGTAGGATGCGGTGATCGGGGCGAGCGCCGTGGCCAGCTCCTGGAACAGCGTCGGGAGGGACTCCGACTCGTCGAGCGCCGGCACCACGACGCTGATGTCCACCTTGTCCGTCATGACTCGCCTCCAGAGCGGGCCGGCGTTAACCGGCCGGCGTGAAGATCGCTGTCGTCGGTTCTGGATACGTCGGCTTGGTCGCAGGTGCCTGCTTCGCAGACGCCGGCCACCGGGTCACCATGGTGGACCTCGACCCCGCGCGGGTGGAGGACATCAACGCGTCGCGTTGCCCGATCTACGAGCCGGGTCTGCCGGAGATCCTCGAGCGTGTCGTCGAGGCCGAGCGCCTCGTCGCCACCACGTCGCTCGCCGAGGCCCTGCCTGGGGTGGAGGCCGTGTTCATCGCGGTCGGCACGCCCCCTCGGGCGGATGGCAGCGTCGACATGTCCTACGTCGAGGCCGTGATCGACCAGGTGGCCGACGCCGCCACCCACCCCTTCCTGCTCGTCACCAAGAGCACGGTCCCGCCGGGCACCAACAAGATGGCGACCGAGCGGCTGCGGGCGCGCACCGACCTCGCCATCGAGGTCGTCAGCAACCCCGAGTTCCTCAAAGAAGGGGCCGCGGTCCACGACTTCATGCGTCCCGAGCGCGTCATCGTCGGCACCCACACCGACGCCGCCACCGAGACCATGCGCCGGCTGTACGCGCCGTTCATGACCCGGTCCGACCGCCTGCTCGCGATGGACCCGATGTCGGCGGAGATCACGAAGTACGCGTGCAACGCCATGCTCGCGACCCGCGTGTCCTTCATGAACGACATCGCGCGCCTGTGCGAGACCCTCGGCGCCGACGTCGGCGCCATCCGCAAGGGCATGGGCTCGGATGCCCGCATCGGGCCGCACTTCCTGTACGCCTCGCTCGGCTACGGGGGGTCGTGCTTCCCCAAGGACGTCGCCGCCCTCGCCTGGCTCGGCCGCAGCCACCTCGACGCGCCCCTGCGGGTGGTCGAGGCCACGCAAGAGGTCAACCAGGCCCAGCGCGATCACGTGGTCGCCCGTTCGCTCGCGCTGCTCGGCGGCGATCCCACGGGACGCAAGGTCGCGGTGTGGGGCCTCGCGTTCAAGGCCAACACCGACGACGTCCGCGAGAGCCCGGCGCTCGACGTGGTCGTCGCCCTGCGCAACGCGGGCTGCAAGGTCACGGTCCACGACCCCGAGGCCGTCGACAACGCCCTCAAGATCATCGGCGCCGAGGATCTCGAGGTGGTCGACGACTGCTACGACGCCCTCGACGACGCGGATCTGCTCGTGATCTGCACCGAGTGGAGCGAGTACCGCAGCCCCGACATGGCCGCGATCGTCGACCGGATGAACACGCCCGAGATCATGGACGGCCGCAGCTTGTACAAGCTGTCCTGGTTCGACGGCACCCCGATTCGCTACCACTCGGTGGGCCGCGTGTCGGTCGGCGGCGACGGCGAGCGCATTCCCGGACGGTAGCACCCCGCGACCTCACTCCGGTCGTGTCGCCTCCGCGGCGAACGCCTCGATGTCCGCCTGGATCTTGGACAGGACCACCGCGTGTCCTTCCGGCGTGTAGTGGCAGCACAGATCTCCCCGCACCGCGGTGACATCGACATCGTGGAGGGCCTCCGCCACCCACAGCACCGACGGGGCCGCCCATCCCGCCGCCCGTGCCTGATCGGCCAGGGCCTCCGTCCACACCGCCGCCGGAAAGGTCCCGACACCCGACGCCTCGAACGGACGATCCAGGCCGGGCCACACCGTCCACAACACCGGGAGGTCATGGGACGCTGCCCACGCCGCGATGCGCAGGTAGCCCGAGGCTTGGTCGGCGACCGAGCCCGGCGTGCTGGGGGCCTGGTGGACCGCCCACGCCAGCGCGCTGAGACGCCACAGGGCGCTGTGCTCGAACGCCCACCGATGCACCCCGTCCGGCACGGGCACACCCACCGACGGCATCCCGGTCTCCGTGGTCGCCATGCCCGACGTGCTGATGAACCAGTCCCCCGCGCGCGTCCACTGGCCGGTGCCCTTGAACACCCCGACGACGACAGCCTCCAAGGGGCGGCGGGCATGGGCGCGCTCCAGCGCGATCAACACCTGCTCCGGACCGAAGCCCGCCTCCGACACATGGACCGCGCACGGCCCGGAGGGTCTGGCCTCCCACGCGGCCCCCAACCGGGTGGGGAACGGGTCGGTCGCTGGGTTCCCCCCCACGGCCACGGTGAAAATGGAGTCCCCGGCGAACCCGATGTCCCAGGCGGTGTCCGACGCGCAGCGCCCCGCCATCGCCCGACGGGGGCGGTCCACCGTCCACCACGGCACCCCCTCTACGTCCTCCAGGACGAGATCCGGCGCCCCGAACCGCAGGAGCTGGCGCACCGGCTGGAGCCCGACCGCCCGCACGCCAACCTCCGCACACAGCAGGGTCAGCCCCACCCCCATCCCGACGCCCAAGGCCCCCCGGAGCCACCGCGTCACGGCGCGCCCCTCGCGCCATCCGGGGCCACGTCCTGATCGACCGACGAGAGCAGCGCCTCCACATGAGGCTGGAGACGGTCCGCGAGCAGGTCGTGCCCCCCCTGGACGTAGTGGCAGCACAGATCGCCGCGGATCGCCTCGACGTCCAGGTCCTGCAGGAGCTCCGCGATCCACAGGGACCGATCCCCCCGCGCGAGCCCCGCCCGGTAGAGGAGCAACGACCAGCTCCTGTCCGGCGTCGCGCTGGGGAGCGACTCCGAGAACGGCACGTCCAAGTTGGGCCAGTAGGTCCACAGGACCTCGATGCCCTCCTCCGCCGCGTCCGCGCGGATCGCTTCGTACCCGGACATGTCGCGCTTGAGGTTGGTGGAGACGGAGTCGTCCCTCGACGCGACCACCAATGTCGCCGTCCGCCACAGCGCACTGACGTCGAACAGGGTCCGATGGACTCCGTCTGGCACGGGAACGGGCGCCAGGGGCATGCCGGCGTCCGTCTTGCCGAGCGTCCGGGTGTTGATCCACCAACGGCCTGCGCGCACCCAGGTCGCTGTGCTCTTGTACACGCCGATCACGGCGGCATCGAGGCCCACCGCCTGATGCACTCGCTGCAGCGCCAACCGCTGCTGCGCGGGACCGAACCCGCTCACGGACACGGGCCACACACACACGTCCTGCCGAGCGCTGTGGATTCGATCCGCGATGCGTTGCCCGAACGTCCTGGACCAGTCCCCTGCGTCGACCACGGCAGCGAACACGGAGTCCCCGACGAACGCCACATCGATCGCGCCGCCCTCGGCGCACCGTGCCGGCATCTCGAACGTGGGGGGCGCGTCGACCGTCCACATCGGGATCCCGCCGACCTCCTCGATGTGAAGCCCTTCCACCCCATCCCTCAGCAGCTGGACTGGCGGCACGGGGCGCACGAGACGGATCCCGAGCTCGGCCAGCACCAGCGTGACCACCACCACCACGGCAAGGCTGCGAATCCAGCTCATCGAGACCTCCGAGGGGTGGGCGCGGGCGGCGCGGCCGGTTCGCGGGACGCTGCCATCATACGGTTCCCGGACGAGCCAGCCAGCGCCGTGTCGGCGCACCGCGGGCGAGGTCCGCCGGCGACGCGATGTCGAGCTGCAGCACGCCCACCGCACCGCCCGTCCACGCCGCCGAGGCCTCGCTGGTGACGGCGGACAGCCAGGTCTCCATGGGCACCTCGGGGACGGCCTCCGCCAGGACCGGCAGCTCGTCGAGCACATCGAGGGTGGGGGACGACGCGAGGCTGTCCGTGCCGACCGCCACCCGTCCCCCCGCCGCGACAAACCGCGCGATGTCCGCGACGCGGCCTTCGATGTGCTGGTTGGACCGTGGACACACCGTCAACACCGCCCCCGCCCGCGCAGCCCGGCGCAGCGCATCGGGTGCGAGGTGAATGCCGTGGACCAGGAGCAACCCGCGCCGCAGCACCCCCAGCCGGTCCAGCAGCGCCACCGCATCCACCCCCGGCGGCGGGCCCCGACGCCACCGCCGTCCCAAGCGATCGAGCCAGTCCGCCACCGGACCCTCGCCCGCCACGAGCAGGCGCTCCTCGTCGGGTGTCTCCGCCACGTGCAAGGTCCCCGGGGGGCCTCCCACGGCGAGCGCGTCCGCCACGAGCTCCGGGTCCGTCGACAGCAGCGCGTGCGGCGACGGACGGCGCACCACCCCGCGGCCAACCGGCACCACCCCCGCCGCGACCACCGCACCCGCCCGCGCGATCTGCGCCGGATCCCGTCCGAGCACCTCGTGGTGGACCACGCCCTGGGCGCCGGCCGCCACCAGCCAAGGCCCGGTGTGCCCCCCATTGCTGACGTCGTGGACCACGGCCGTGCCCCACCGGTCCACCAGCTCCCGGGCCCGCGCGGCACCGTCGGGGACGGTCGGGTCCGGCCGGGTCCGGACCGAGCGGGAGGCCCACGCCTGAAAGCCCTCCCCGCCAGGGACCCGTCCCACCAGCCCGGACAGCTCCAGGTGGGTGTGGGCGTTGACCAACCCGGCCACACACAGGCCTTCGTGGGCCGGTCCATCGTCGGCACGCGCTGGGCGAACCCCTCGCCAGCGGCCGTCCGAGGCGACCGTCACCACGGCGTCCCGGAGCATCCGACCGCCACACCACAGGCGGGCACACCGCACCGGAGCGCCCACCCCGTCAGACCTCGCGGACGTGGACGGCGCTCTGATCGCGCTCGCCCACCGGCCGAACCCGACGGGCCGTCGTGATCGCCTCGCCCGCCACCTCGAACCGCGGTGTGCGCCGCACCGGCACCATCCCGGCCGCGCGAATCATCCGCTCGGCCTCCCCCGCGTCGCCCTCGAAGCGCGCGGTGCCCTCAGGCCACCCTCGGCCATCCGCCTGCGGGCCGACCACGCCGAGATCGTCCGCCCCCGCCAGCAGCGCTGCCTGGGCCATCGCGAGGCCCTGGGTTGCAGGACTGGCCACGACGTGGGCCACGTCGGGCAAGGCGAGACGCACCAGCGCGACCCCACGCAGCCACGCCGCAGGCGTCACACGCCCTGGCGCCACCAGCGCCCCCTCCGGCAGCGGGAGGTGGGCGACGACCGACGCGATGGGGTGCGCTGCGGCGACCTGCTGGAGCGCCACCAACCGGGACACCAGCTCGGGATCGGACAGGTCGAGGTGGACCGCCACCGCCCGCCCCTCGGCGGTCCAGCGCGCCATCCGCATCCCGTCCACCAGGTCGGCCTCCACCGGGACCACCTCGAGATCCGGCAGGATCCGGGCGGACGCGACCTCGCCCCGCGGCAGGGCGTCGGCGCGGGGGATCAGGCCGTGGGCGCGCACCGCGCGGATCCAGGCCATGCGCTGGGCGACGGAGCAGTCTCCGCACAGGGTGATCGCCGTGACGCCCGCAGCGCGGGCGGTGTCGAGCCAGGCCGACCTCTCCGCGGGATCGAGCGCCACGTCGACGCCACGCGACCACAGCCAGGTCGCGCGGGTGGGATCGTGCAGCGCATCACGCCGCATCCGACCGGCCAGCTGCAGATCCGCACCGGACACGTCCTCAGACAGCGCCTTCAGGGACTCCGCGGAGACCGCCTGCCCCCCGGCCGCGTCCGACAGCACCGTGTCCAGGTCGCGACGGGACCGCCGGCGCTCCGCCGGATCCAGCAGGGCGATCGTGTGGTGCGGCACCAGCCCCGCCCGGTGCGCCCGCGCGGCAAACTCGCGCAGCCCCACCAAGGCCGACTCGTCCAGCCGATGCCGGATGTAGGTGGTGAGGTAGTCGCGATCATCGCCCTCGTAGCGCTCCGCGATGCCCGCCACGCCGTCCGCACCCGCCTTCCGCAAGGCCTCGCGCACGGCGCCCGACAGGCCCTCGCGCGCCGCCCAGACCGCGAACACGAACGGTCGACCCGTCCACTCGGTCCACAGGGCACCCAGGTCCCACCGCTGGAGGTGGGCAGGGAGCACCCGCGCCGGATCGCCGATCACGACCGCTGCGACCGTCCCCCCGACCCGGCGGGGACCATCGCCGGGCGCGCCATCGGTCACCACGAGGTCGGGCGACACCTGATCGGCGAGCGGCCCTTCCTGGATCAGCAGCCGCGCCAGGGTCACCGAGGTGCGGCTGGAGCCGTCGAGGACGAGCTCTGTCCAGGCCGACGGCGGGGTCTCCGCCGCGATCACCACGCTGTGGACGGGCCCGTGCGCGCCCACGCACCACCCGGGCAGGACCCGAAGCTCCGGATGGTCGAGCAGCACCCGCACGGGCACCAACCCGACGTCGAGGTCCCCGCTGGCCAAGCGGCGGGCGATGGCGCTGGGGACGTCCTCGATCACCTCGAAGCGATCGCGGTCCAGGGTGTCGGTGAGGGGCTGGGCGTTGACGTAGCCGACGGAGCCAACGCGGGGACGGGCGGTGCTCACGAGGCCTCCGCAGCGGTGCGGTACAGGGTGTCCCGCTCGACGGGGATGCGTCCCGCGTCGTGGACGAGCGCGACCAGGTCGTCACGCCCCAGCGCCTGCGGCGTGGACGCCCCGGCCATGTGGTAGATGCGCTCCTCGCGGACTGTTCCGTCCAGGTCGTCCGCGCCCCACCCCAGCAGCGTGACGGCGGTCTGCACGCCGAGCATCGGCCAGTACGCCTTGAGGTGGTCGATGTTGTCGAGCACCAGCCGCGCCACCGCATAGGTGCGCAGGACATCGGCCGCGGTCGCCTCGTACAGGCCCGACAGCCGGTTGTGCTCGTTGTGGAACTTGAGCGGGATGAAGGTCTGGAACCCACCGGTCTCGTCCTGCAGGTCGCGCAGGCGGATCATGTGGTCGACCTGCTCTTCGGGGGTCTCGATCATCCCGAACAGCATGGTGCAGTTGCTCCGCAGGCCCATCCGATGCGCGGTGCGGTGGATGTCGAGCCAGCCGTCCGCGTCGACCTTGTCGTGGCAGATCCGCTGACGGACCCGGTCCGCGAAGATCTCCGCGCCGCCGCCCGGCAGGCTGTCCAAGCCGGCGTCGACGAAGCGCTGGAGCACCTGCTCGACCGTCATCGAGTACTTCTGCGCGTAGTAGTGGATCTCGACCGCGGTGAAGCCCTTGAGGTGGAGATCCGGTCGCTCCGCCTTGAGGGCCCGCAGCAGGTCCGTGTAGTAGTCGAACGGCAGGTCGGGGTTGAGCCCGTTGACGATGTGGACCTCGGTGACGAACACGTCGCGCAGCGCACGCACCCGCGACACCGCCTGCTCGATCGACATCGTGTAGGCCATCGGGTCCCCCGTCTTGAGACGGGAGAAGCTGCAGAACATGCAGGTGGCTTCGCACACGTTCGTGGCGTTGATGTGCTGGTTGCGGTTGAACCAGGTCAGATCGCCGTGGCGGCGCTCGCGGACGAGGTTGGCCAGCGCCCCGATCGCCGGCAGGGCGTCGGCGTGCATCAAGCGCTCGGCCTGGGCGCGATCGAGGCGATCGCCGGCGAGCACGGCGTCGGCGATGTCGGTGAGGCCCGCCCCGTCGAGCGCACGGCGGGCGAGGGAGGACAGGCCGGGAACGTCGGCGCGGCGGTTCATCGGGCGTCTCCTCGCACGGCGCGCCCTTCCCAGCGCGGCATGCGGTCGTGGTCCTTGAGGCCCAGGTGATCGAGCACGCGGGCGACGACGGTGTCGACGGCGGCCTCGAGATCGGCCGGGCCGGAGTAGAAGCTGGGGGACGCGGGCAGCACGGTGGCGCCCGCTTCGGTGGCGGCGACCAGGTTGCGGCACAGCGGCAGGCTGTACGGGCTCTCGCGCAGCACGAGCAGCAAGGGGCGGCGCTCCTTGAGCATGACCTCCGACGCCCGTCCGACGAGATCGGTGCTCACCCCGTGGGCGATGCGGCCGAGGCCCGACGCGGAGCACGGGATCACCACCATCGCGTCGTACAGAGCCGAGCCCGACGCAAACGGCGCGGTGAGGTCCGCGGGTTGGTACAGGGTGGCCTGGTGCGCGGCCGGATCGGAGCCGACCTCGTCGGTCCACACCAGGCGGCCGGTGCGCGTGAACACCAGCGCGACCTCGACCTCCCCGGCCGCCACCAGGGGATCGAGCGCGTCGAGCAGCCGCCGGGCGTAGATCGAGCCGCTCGCTCCCCCCACGCCGACGACGATGCGCTTCATGACGTTCGCTCGACGATGGTGCGGCCAAGCACCGCCAGCGCCTGGCGGGCGGGCGCATCGGGCAGGGCCTCCAGCGCGCCGAGGGCGGCGTCCACATGGCCCCGGGCTTCCGCGAGGGCGTCGTCGAGCGCCCCCGAGTCGCGCACCCCAGCGATCAGGTCGGGCAGGTCTTGGGCCGAGGGCGGCCCCGCCTCAAGCCGCGTCCGAAGCCCGGGCACCCGTCCCATCGCCAGCAGCAAGGGTAGGGTGACCTTGCGCTCCCGCAGATCGGCGCCTGCGGGCTTGCCGGTGTGCTCGGCGTAGTCGAGGACGTCGTCGGTGATCTGGTAGGCCCGCCCCACGCCGCGGCCGTACGCCGACAGCGCCGCGGCGGCCGTGTCGTCGCCGACCGCGTGGGCCGCCGCCGACGCGCACCAGGCGATCAGGGAGGCCGACTTGCGGTCGATCACGTCGAGGTAGGTGGCGCGATCGGTGTCCAGGCGCCCCGCGCGCTGGAGCTGACGCACCTCGCCCTCGCTCATCTCGCACACGGTGGCGGCGAGGGCCTCGCCCGCCCCGATCCCGCCGGACCGGAGGGCCGCGACCAGGGCCCGGCCCACGCAGAAGTCGCCCGTGAGGACGCTGACCGCGTTGCCGTGCAGGATGTGGGCCGCCGGGCGCCCGCGCCGCTCGACCCCGTCATCCACCACGTCGTCGTGCAACAGGGACCCGAGGTGGATCAGCTCGCCGCACGCCATCAGCCGCACGATGTCGTCGGTGACCGGGATCCCTGCCGCGAGGGCCCCGAGACTGGTGAGCGCCGGCCGCAGCCGCTTGCCTCCGGAGGCCGCCAGGTAGGCCCCCACATGCCCGAGCGGACCCTCTCCGCGGTCCAGCAGGTCCAGCAGGGCCGTCTCGGCCCGGGCGAGGGGATCGGCGACCAGGCCGAGGGCCTCTTGCGGACCCGCGATGTCGCGGTGCCACCGTGTGCCCTGGAGGCCGGCGCGCTCGGTGCGCCGCGCCGCGCCGCCCGGGAGCGCCGACGGCATCGTGGTCGGTCCGGCCATGGGGGGTTCCTCGGTCAAGTGCGGCGGATATCCCGTCCCCGCCCGGTGTTCCTGCGTCGAGGTCTCCCGGATGGTCACGGGCTGCCACCGAACGACCGCCGTCCGACAGCGTCCGATCGGAGTAGCCCTCCCTTCCCGACGCGACGCCCCGCGCACCGGCGTGTTGCACCAGGAGGCACGATGGCCCTGTACGATCCCGACCGGAACCCCACCGTCGATCCCGCCGACGCGGCCGTGGTCGCCCACCGGTTCCTCACCCGCTGCCGAGACTGGGCCCGCGATCGCGAGATCCCCCGCCGCCTCGAGCAGGTCGCCGAGGACATGCAGCCCACCGACGCCGCCTCGCTGCACGCGTGGACCGCGTGGATGCGCTTCTGCGAGCACGCCCTGCGCGAGATCGAGGACGGCACCCTGGACCCGTGGTTCCTGCCGCCCGACAGCGCCCCGGAGCCTTCCACGTCCGAAGGATGACGCCCCGCGCGGCCGGATGGTGGGGCATGCGCGGCGGATGGGGTAACGACCTCGCAGACCGCCGCCCGAGGGCCCCATGCGAGCACCTGCCTCCCGCCGATTCTCCGCTCCGATCATCGCGCTCACCCTCCCCCTCAGCGTGGTGGCCGGATGCACCTGCGGCAGCACCCCGGCGATCCAGGGCACCGTGCTCGACCCGTGGGGCAGCCCGGTCGAGGGCGCGACCGTCGCCGTCGAGGGCGCCGACAATCCGCTCGTCACCGACCGTGACGGCACCTTCGAGCTCCCGATGGTCTCCGAGGCCGCCCTCACCATCACGGCCGACGGCTACATCCGCGCCCGCACCACCGTCGCGCCACCCGACACGGCCACGGCCTTCCCCACCGCGATCGAGCTGATCCCCACGCCCCCCAAGCCGGGGTTCCACGCGATCGGCCCCGAGTCGCTGATCGCCCTGGATCCGGAGCCGGTGGTGCGCCTGGGGACCGAGCTGGCGGCGTGGCAGGGCATCCGTGGCAGCGGCAAGGTCGAGCTGCCCGCGGGCGACGTGCGCGTCGTGTTCCACACCCCCCTCAAGATCGAGGAGATCGCCCGGCTCGACATCGAGGTCCACGAGCTCGAGTTCATCGAGGAGACCCAGATGGGGACGGTCGACGGGGCCGCCGGGGTCGACGTGGACCTGTTCGTCTCCAAGGCCGAGAAGCCGGTCACCCGCACCCCCCTCGACGGCCGGAACCACCTGTACACGGTGAAGGACCTGACCACAGGCGCCTGGGCCTTCTCCACGCTCGACCTGCTCAACGCGTCCAACCCCGCCGCGTGGGATCGCACGCCGCCCCCGATCCGCAGCGTCCATCCCTTCCGTATCGACTGACGGCGACGGACGGCGACGGACGTCGGATCGACAGGCAGGCGCCGCCGTGGA
>JAUHWK010000256.1 GCA_030424555.1 bacterium
TGCGGCATCGGCTGGTGCTGGAGCCGGACGCGGAGCTGGACGGGCTCGACGCCGACCAGGTCCTCGAGGGCTTGATGGGCGAGGTGCCGGTGCCGGGGGCAGACGCGGCGTGATCCCGTCCCGTCGCCTGGTGCTGTGGGCGTTGATCCCGGTGTTGCCGGCGATCGCGTTCGTCGTGGAGCCCGCGGTCTGGCCGGCGCTCATCGGGCTGGACGTGGTGTGGCTGGCGGTGGCGGCGGGGGATGCCCTGGCGGCGCGGCAGGGCACGTGGGCGCCGACGGTCGTGCGGGCGGTGCGGGAGCGGCAGCTGGTCGCCCGGCCGTTCGAGGTGTCGCTGACGGTGGACGGGGTGCGCGGGTGGGTCGAGGTCACCGACGACGTGCCTGCCCCGGCCGAGGCGTCGCCGACCTGGGTGGCGGTCGGTCCCGACGGGGCGGTGGTCACGCGCACGCTTCGGTACGACGCCCGCGGCCGGTACCGGTTTGGGCCGGTCACCCTGCGGGTGGACAGTCCGCTGGGCTTGTGGATCCGGCAGCTTCGGGTGCCCGCCGGGGGGCAGGACGAGGTGCGGGTCGGGCCCGACGTCACCCCGCTGCGGGGCAAGGCGCTGCTCGGGCGCCGGAACACCCAGCGGGCGTCCACCCGGGTCCGGCGTCAGGCCGGGGGCGAGAGCGAGTTCGAGCGCTTGCGTCCCTACGTGTCGGGCGACCCCATGCGGCACATCGACTGGAAGGCGACCGCCCGCCACCGCCGGCTCGTCGTGCGGCAGTTCGGCCAGGAGGTGGGTCAGAACGTCGTGTTCATGCTCGACGGCGGCCGGCTGATGACCCAACGACTCGGGGACCGCATGGCCTTCGACGTGGCGCTCGACGCCTCGCTCGTGTTGGCCTGGACCGCCCTACGGCACGGGGACCGGGTGGGGATGATGGTGGCGGATCGCACGGTGCGGGCGTGGGTGCCGCCGCGTGGAGGCCCTGGGCATGCCAACCGCATCGTGCGCACGGTGGGCGAGCTGCATCCGACGTTGGAAGAGGCCGATCCCGGTGCGGCGCTCGGCTGGTTGTCGTCGCGGCTGCGGCGTCGGAGCCTGGTGGTGTGGGTCACGCGGGTGATGGACGACGTCGCCGAACAGCGGGCCCGAGCGGTGGTGCGTGCGATGGCGGGACGGCACCTTCCCCTGTGCGTGTGGCTGCGCGACCCGCGGCTGGACGAGCGCTTGCTGGCGCCCGCGGAGGACCGAGACGCCCGCGACACGGCCTGGGTCCGGGCGGCGTCGGCCGATCTGGCGGTTCGTCGCGCAGAAGCGCTCGAAGGGCTGCGGCGCATGGGGGCGCTGGTGGTCGACACGACCCCCGACCAACTCGGCGACGCGCTGCGGGATCGGTACCTCGAGGTGAAGGCCCGCCACCTGCTGTAGGAGAGGCGGGCGAGGGGGCGATGGCCTCGGGGCGTCCAGGGGCGTAGGCCCTTGTCGAAACGCTGACCCCGCCGCGGTCGCGGCCTGCGCTACGGTGCCGCGGGGTCGACCCCAGGAGGATTGCATGGCCGGACGACTCGTCACCCGTGGGCTGCCGTGGGCCCTTGCCTGTGCGGCGCTCGTCGGGACGCCGGGGTGGGATGCTGTGGGCATCGCCTCGGGCGGGACCATCCTGACCGGACTGATCCAGACCGGGCTCATCCCGACAGCCCACGCCGCCGACCCGCTGCCCGCGCGTGGGCTGGCCGCGGTGTTGCCGGCGGCCCCGCTGCCCGCCGATGGCGCCACCGCCTCCGTCGTTCACATCGCCCTGTTTGCACCGGCGGGATCCGCGATCACGGGTGCCAAGCTCAAGGCGACGATGGACGGGGCGGATGTGTCGGAGGTCCAGGACCTCGGCAACGGCCTGTACCAGGTGACCGTCACGCCGCGGTCGGTCGAGGTGCCCGGCAAGGCCACCCTGGTGGTCAAGGGCCGCGCCGACCAGCTCGGGGCGGTGGAGGCAGAGCGGTCGTTCGCGCTGCTGCCGCCCTCTCCGGGTCGGTTCAACGTCACCACCAACCTGCCCTCGCTGACGCTGGGTCAGGACGGCTACGCCACGGTCAGCTTCTCGCTGCCGGCGGGCCCCGGCCCGGCGCCGTCGGCCGACGACCTGCTCGTGCGCGCCAGCAGCGGCGCGGTGTCCTCGCTCACCCAGATGGGAAGCGGCCGGTTCACGGCCCGCTATGAGCCGCCGGACGTCAACTACCCCCACCTCGCGATCCTCACGTTCGCCGATCGCCGGGATCCCGGCACGGTGTACGGCTCCACGGCGATCCGCCTGATGGGCAAGGTCGACTACCCGGTCAACGCCGCGGCGGGCGCCAACGTCGTGCTGCGCGTGGGCGGTCGGGAGTTCGGACCGGTGACCGTCGACGGCACCGGCCGCGCCCTGGTGCCGATCGTGGTCCCGCCTGGGATCTCGGCAGCCACCCAGGTCACGGCCACCGGCGGCGACGTCGCCGAGACGATGATCGACCTGCGCGTGCCGCCCACCCGGCGCATGTCGCTGTTCCCCGCGCCGGCCAGCATGCCGAGCGACAGCCGCACCCAGGTGCCGATCCACGTGGTCGTCCTGCAGCCCGATGGCTCGCCCGACGTCTCGGCAGCCCCCACGCTCACCGCCACCGCGGGCCAGGTCTCGACCCCCACCCACGTCGGGGACGGCGTGTACGAGGCGATGTTCACCCCGCCCGATGGCCGGTTGGAGGTCGCAGCCACCCTGCAGGCCTCGCTCGGGGACGGCTCCGACGGCGACGCGATGGAGGTCCGCCTCACGCCGCCGATGCCCGCGAGCCTCGCGCTCAGCGCCGAGCCCACCACCCTCACCCCGTCGGCGACCGAGCTCGAGGTGTTCGCCTCGCTGCGCGCGGCCGATGGGTCGGGCTTGCCTGGGCGCCAGGTGGACCTGGAGGTCACGGGCGCGTCCGCCCAGGGCGCGATCGAGGACCTGTCGGGCGGCGACTACCGCCGGTCCTACCGCGCCGACGGCGGCACCGATGTGCTGGTTCGGGCGATCGCCCGCGCGCCGCTGAGCGACAACGCCGCCAGCCGCGTCGTGCTCGTGCCGGCCGACACCTCCGTCGTGCCCGGCAGCACGGTCTCGGTGTTGGTCGTGTCCACCGATGCCTTTGGCTACCCGGTGCCGGGCAAGACCCTGGCGCTGTCCGTGCCCGAGGGAGGCGGGGCCGTGCCGGGGTCGGTCACGACCGACGAGCGCGGCCTGGCGTGGATCGAGGTCCAGGCCGGTTCGTCGGCGGGGCTGCTCACCGTGCGGGCCGACATGGACGGCGTCGTCGACGAGGTCGGACTGCTCCAAGCGGACGTGATGGGGCTCCCCGCCTTGCCGCTGTCGGGGGACGCGCCCTCGCGCGCGATCCACACCGCGTGGCAGGCGGCCCAGGGCAAGCTCTTCGTGGACCGCGAAGGGGTGGACGGGGCCGTGGTCGGTGGTGCCTCGGCCGTCGCCGTCGGGCCCGTGTCGGCCCTCGCGATCACCGCCACCCCCGACGGCGTGGTCGCCGGCGAGGACACGGTCCTGGTGATCGAAGCCCGCGACGCCTCGGGCCACCAGGTCGACGGGGCCACGATCGAGCTGTTCGCCACCGGCGGGGCGGTGCCCGGCCCGGTCGAGTCGCTCGGTGGGGGTCGCTACCGGGCCTCGCTGTCCGCTCCCGCGTCCTTGTCAGGACCGGTCAAGGTCAACGTGGTCGCCGAGGACGGCAAGGCCGTGTCCCTGGTCACGCTCAAGCCGGTCGAGGCGGGCAGCGGCAACCCGTGGGGTGCCGGCCCCAACACCACCGTCGTCGCCGCGGAGCCCACGCCCGAGCCCGACACCTCCGAGCGCAAGCCCGCGATCGAGCGGCCGTTCCTGCGCGCCCGCGCGAGCTTCATGATCAGCGGGTACGCCTACGAGCAGACCCCGGGCGCCGATCCTGGTCCGCTGTTCCCGTCCGCGCTGGGCTGGGGCTACGATCGCGGCGGGCCCGCGGTCCCCGTGGGCCTCGACACCTCCGTGCGGCTGGTCGTTCCGAAGGTCCCGTACCTGGCCATCCAGGGTGGGTTCCGCTGGAGCCGGTACGAGGTCGAGAGCAGCGTGTTCGACAACCCTGCGGTCGACAACCTGTTCTTCGCCCGCGTCGCGGCGATCGGTCGCTACCCGATCGAGATCGGCCGTGACGAGCTGGGCATCGGCGCGAAGATCGGCTTCCGCTGGGACGACTTCATCACCTTCCGCGGGGACGACAGCCCCGGCTCCTCGATCACCTACGAGCCGCTGAGCCTGCCGGGCTTGGACGTCGGCCTCGAGATCAGCGCCGAGTTCTGGAAGATGTACCTGCTGGCCCAGGGCACGGCGGGCTTTGCGTACGGCTCCGTGCCGTACGCGGCCAACGTCGACCTCAACCTCGGATACCAGATCACGCGGTTCTTCGCGGTCGATCTCGGGTTCGGGTACGCCCACCGCAAGGCGTCGCTGGATGGCGAGAGCTCCGGGGTGCAGCGCGGCGAGATCCGCGATCAGCAGATCCTCGGCACCGCGGGCGTGTCGTTCGGCTGGTGAGGTCGCGGCCTGGTTCCCGCCGGCTGCCCTGCCGGCGGGACGTCACCGTGGAAGCCCGGGGCCCGGAAGGCCGGACCCCCGTGAGCGCTGAGCGGTAAGCCGTGTTGCCTGACCTGCGTCAGTCCTCGCGGGCCGTCAGGTCGAGCTTCCAGTCCACGCCGTCGGCCCGGTCCATCAAGACGACCCCGAGGGCGGACAGCTCGTCGCGCAGCGCGTCGGCCTGGGCCCAGTCCTTGGCGGCGCGCGCCTCGGCACGGGCGGCCACCAGGGCATCCACCTGCTCGGCGCTGACGCCCTTGGCCGGCAGCCGCTTGGCCTTGACCTCGGCCTCGAACGCCGCCGCGGGCTGCTCGAGCAGGCCGAGCACCTGAAGGTGGTTGAATGCTTCGACCGCCAGGCGCCCCAGCAAGCCCCCGCGCTTGGCGGCCTGCTTGTGGTTGGCGAAGCGGTTGACGGCCCGGGCGAGCTCGAACGCCATACTGATCGCGCGGGCGGTGTGGAAGTCGTCGTCCATCGCCTCGGTGAAGCGCTCGCCGAACCGGTCCAGCGCGTCGCGCAGGGCGGCCGCGTCGGCGCCGAGGTCGCGGACGACGGTGTCGACCGGATCGGTGCCCTGCATCGCGCGGGCGGTCTCACGGGCCTCGTACAGCCGGGCGAGGTTGCCGAGGGACTCGTCGAGGGAGGCGTCGGTCCAGGGCAGGGGAGAGCGGTAGTGGGCCGCCAGGTAGTACAGCCGCAGGGTCTCCGCCGGGTAGGCCGCGACCACGTCCCGGATGTTGACGACGTTGCCCAGGCTCTTGCCCATCTTGGCGTCCTGGACCTGGCCGCCTTCGCCCTGCTTGACCCGTGTGATCAGGCCGTTGTGCATCCACCACCGGGCGTAGGGCTGGCTGGTGGCGCAGCACGCCTGGGCCTGCTCGTTCTCATGGTGGGGGAACACGAGGTCGAGCCCGCCGCCGTGGATGTCGATCGTGGGCCCGAGGGTGTCGTGGATCATCGCGGTGCACTCGATGTGCCAGCCGGGGCGTCCGGGGCCCCAAGGGCTGTCCCACGACGGCTCGCCGGGGCGCGCGGCCTTCCACAGCGCGAAGTCCCGCGGGTCGCGCTTGCCGGACTGCTGCTCGGGCGAGGACTGCATGTCGTCGAGCTTGCGGCCCGACAGGCTGCCGTAGCGGGGGTCGGACTGCACCGCGAACCACACCGAGCCCTCGGAGGCGTAGGCGTGGTCCTTGTCGACCAGGGTGCCGATGATGTCGAGGATGGCCTCGATGCTGTCGGTGACCTTGGGCTCCGCGTCGGGCTGGACGAGGCCGAGGGCGGCGGCGTCCTCGTGGTACGCGTCGATGAACC
>JAUHWK010000711.1 GCA_030424555.1 bacterium
CGGGGACGTCTGGCCCCAGCGGCACCTTGGCGCGCACGGTGTCGACGTCGATCGCCGCCACGCCGTCGTCATCGGGGGGCACATGGACCACGCCCAGCGAGGCCTCGGGGATCACGAGCGCGCTGACCACGGCCCCCGCTCCGTCCTCGATCTCGCCGTCCTCCGACAGCACCCCCGCCCCCGAGCACCCGACCACCGGCACCCCACCGAGGCCCTCGGACAGCACCGCGGGAAGGTCCGAACCGGCCGCGCCAAAGCCCGGGCCCGCGAACAGCAACAGCAGATCGGGGGAGGCGCCCGCGAGCCCCGCCCGCAGCACGGCGAGCAGCTCCGCGACGGCAGCCGGAACGGTGGACGCGCGGGTCGAGGCGGTCACTTGGCGCATGGATCCTCCCCGATCACGCGCCGTCCGTGGCCACCCGGGGCAGGGTGGGATCGGGCGCCGGCGCGATGCCGTCCCGATATGGCCCCCGCGCGTGAAGCGCCGCCATCTCGTGCGCGACCATCTGGCGTTCGTGTTCCAGGTGCCGCGCCACGGCGTCCTGCAGGCCCGGGTGACGGATCCAGTGGGCCGACCAGGTCGGCGACGGCAGGAACCCCCGGGGGATCTTGTGCTGCCCCTGCGCCCCGGCCTCGACCCGGGTGATCCCGCGGGCCAGCGCGAACGCGATCAGCTGGTAGTAGCAGAGCTCGAAGTGCAGGGCGGGCGCGTCCACGAGGCTGCCCCAGTACCGGCCGTACAGGTGCCGACCCGCGACGAAGAACAGCGAGCCCGCCACCAGGCGCCCCGCGTTGCGTGCCGTCGCCACCCAGGCGTGGTCGGGCAGCGCGTCGCCGAGTCCGATCCACCAGGCCCGCGTGAGGTACGCCTGCGCCCCGTGCTCGTCGACGGTCGTCCGGTAGCACCGGTGCAGACGGTCCCGATCCTCGTCGGACAGATCCCGGACCCGCTCGACCTGGAGGTCGAAGCCGGCGTCCGCGGCCTGCCGACGCTCCCGCCGAACCTCCTTGCGGCGCTTGCTGCGCATGGCCTCCACGTACCCCTCGAAATCGCCGAACCCATGGTCGATCCAGTGGTACTGGTGGGTCGTCCGCGGCAGGAACCCGGCGGACGCCAGGCCCGGCACCTCGTCGGC
>JAUHWK010000257.1 GCA_030424555.1 bacterium
CTCAAGGCTGCCCTGGAGACCGGCGCCCACGACGCCCACCTCGACGCGCTGATCGCCGCCGAGACCGAGGGCCGCGCCCGCAAGGGCGCCCTCACCGCGCTCAACGCCCGCAAGTGACCGAGGGGGGCCGGCACCCGGCCCCGGTCTGCCGAACGCCCCGTGGAACCCCCTGGTTCCCGGGGCGTCGTTCGTTGGTGACACCTCGTCGGATCCCGGCGGGGGTCGGCCGCGGGAGACGGGTTACGCCGACTGGACCATGGGATGCGTGGGACCTCCCTCCGCGCACCAGCACCTCTCCCGAGCCAGGGCCACGCGGAGCGCTTCGATGGACCGACGGATGGACTTCCAGAACCTGCTGATCCCCACCATCGTGGAGGAGACCCACCGCGGGCGCGCCACCTACGACATCTGGTCGCGCCTGATGGTCGATCGGATCGTGTTCCTCGGGTTCCCCATCACGGACGATGTCGCCAACCTCATCATCGCCCAGCTGCTGTACCTGGAGAGCCAGGATCCCGAGAAGGACATCTTCCTGTACGTCAACAGCCCGGGCGGCTCGATCTCCGCGGGCATGGCGATCTACGACACGATGCACTTCATCCGCGCCCCGGTCGCCACGATCGGCGTCGGGATGGCGGCGTCGATGGGGGCGGTGTTGCTCGCGGGCGGTGAGCCCGGCAAGCGGCGGATCCTCCCCAACAGCCGGGTGCTGATCCACCAGCCCTGGGGTCAGGCGCGTGGCCAGGCCTCGGACATCGAGATCCAGGCCAACGAGCTGCTGCGCTGGAAGACCACCATCCACGAGCTGCTGTCGGCCCACACGGGCCAGCCGGTGGAGCGCATCGCCAAGGACACCGAGCGCGACCGGATCCTCACGGCCGAGCAGGCGGTCGAGTACGGGCTCGTCGACGAGGTGATCGACGCGCGCTTCAAGCCCGGCGCGGCCACGTCGGAGGACGACGCCTCGTGACCACGCGCGAAGACCGCGGCGGCAAGGTGCGCAAGCGGGGTCCCGGCGGCCGGGACCTGTGCTGCTCGTTCTGCGGCAAGTCGCAGAAGGACGTCCGCAAGCTCATCGCTGGGCCGAGCGTGTACATCTGTGACGAGTGCGTCCACCTGTGCAACGAGATCATCGAGGAGGACCACGAGAAGGAGGAGTACTTCTCGTCCACCGGCCTGATCCCCAAGCCCCACGAGATCTACGACTACCTGGACCAGTACGTGGTCGGGCAGGAGCGGGCCAAGAAGATCCTCAGCGTGGCGGTGCACAACCACTACAAGCGGATCGACGGCCGCAGCCGGGGCGACGATGTCGAGCTGCAGAAGTCCAACGTCCTGCTGATCGGCCCCACCGGGTCGGGCAAGACCCTGCTGGCTCGCACCCTCGCCAAGATGCTCAAGGTGCCGTTCTCGATCGCGGACGCCACCAGCCTCACGGAGGCCGGCTACGTCGGAGAGGATGTCGAGAACATCATCCTCACTCTGTTCCAGGCCGCCGAGTACAACGTCGAGGCCACCACCCGCGGCATCATCTACATTGACGAGATCGACAAGATCGCCCGCAAGTCCGAGAACCCCTCGATCACGCGCGACGTGTCGGGCGAGGGCGTGCAGCAGGCCCTGCTCAAGATCATCGAGGGCACGGTCGCCAACGTCCCCCCCAAGGGCGGGCGCAAGCATCCCCAGCAGGACTTCCTGCAGATCGACACCTCCAACATCCTGTTCATCTGTGGCGGCGCGTTCGTCGGCCTGGACCGGATCGTCGAGGCGCGGCTGGGGGAGCAGCAGATGGGGTTCGGTCAGCGTGGGGGCCGCCGGGATCGGTTCAATGCCAGCGAGCTCACGGCGCGGGCGGAGGCCGAGGACCTCATGCGCTTCGGGATGATCCCGGAGTTCATCGGGCGCGTACCGGTCACGGCCACCCTCGACGAGCTGGACGAGCCTGCGATGATCCGGATCCTCACCGAGCCCCGCAACGCCCTGGTCAAGCAGTACCAGCGCCTGTTCGACATGGACGGCGTCAAGCTGCGGTTCACCGAGGGTTCGATGCGCGCGGTCGCCCAGCTGGCGTTGGAGCGCAAGACCGGGGCGCGTGGCCTCCGCGGCATCCTCGAGGACGTCATGGCCGACGTCATGTTCGAGCTGCCGAGCAAGGAGGACGTGAAGGAATGCATCATCGGCGAGGAGGTGGTGCGCGGCACCGCCGAGCCCATCCTGGTGTACGGATCCGACGAGGCTCGCGCCGAGTGGTCGTGATCGACGGTCGGGGCGGGCGCGTCCCTGCGGTCCGGCCCGGACACTGTGGGTCGAGGACGGCGGCGCACACCGCGTCGATGGGGTGCTACCCTGTCGGACGAGGAGTCTGACGTGGGCGGTTCTCTACCGATCCTTCCGCTGCGCGATGTGGTCGTGCTCCCCGGCACGCCGATGCCGCTCATCGTGGGTCGCCCTGGGAGTGTGGCGGCGGTGCAGGCGGCCGAGGCGGCGTCCGGTCAGGTGTTGCTCGTCACCCAGCGGCACGGCGACGTCGTGGAGCCGCGCGAGGCGGATCTGCACGAGGTGGGCACGGTCGCGTCCCTGGAGGAGGTGATCGCCCTGCCGGACGGTCACCTCAAGGTGATGCTCCTGGGGGCGTCGCGGGCCCGGCTCGGCCCGGTCACGATGGATGGCTCGGCGCGCATGCTGCGGTGTACGCCGGAGCCGATGGCGGCCCAGGGCCTGGACCATCCCGACCTCGGGGCGATGGTGCGGATGCTGCGGGAGTCGGTGGGGCGGGTGTTGCGGCTCGACCCGAGCGCCCCCGCCGAGATGCTCGCCCGGGTGGAGGACACGCCCGATCCCGAGGCGCTCGCGGACCTGCTGGCGGCGACGCTTCAGCTGTCGATGGAGGAGCGCCAGGCCTTGCTGGCGGAGCCGGACGTCAAGCAGCGGCTGGAGACCCTGCTCGCCGCGATGCAGAAGGAGCTCGGGTTCCTGGAGGTCCAGCGCAAGCTGCGGCACCGGGTCGACCGGGATCGCGAGCGGCGGGCGGAGGAGGCCTGGCTGGCCGACGGCACGTCCTCGGACACCCCGCGCGACGAGCCCGACAACGACGACCGGGACGATCTCGCCGACCTGGTGGGGTTGTTGCGGGACAAGGAGCTCCCCGAGGAGGTCCGCGGCCGGGCGGAGCGCGAGCTGCGGCGCCTGGGCCGGATGAACCCGATGAGTGCCGAGGCTGCGGTGCTGCGGGCCTGGCTGGACTGGGTCGTGCAGGTGCCGTGGGTGGAGCGCAGCGAGCGGCTGGGCGACTTGAAGGGGGCGGCGGCGGTCCTGGATGAGGACCACTTCGGGCTCGACTCGGTCAAGGAGCGGGTGCTGGAGCACCTCGCGGTGGATCTCCTGGCGCCCGACGCCCACGCGCCGATCCTGTGCTTGGTGGGGCCTCCGGGTGTGGGCAAGACCTCGCTGGCCCGGTCGATCGCCCGCGCCACCGGACGCCCCTTCGCGCGGATCGCGCTGGGCGGCGTGCGGGACGAGGCGGAGATCCGCGGGCACCGGCGGACCTACATCGGCGCCCTGCCCGGCCGGATCCTGCACGCGATGAAGCGCGCGGGGACCACGGATGCGCTGCTGTTGCTCGACGAGGTCGACAAGATGGCTTCCGACGTGCGGGGCGATCCGGCCTCCGCCTTGTTGGAGGTCCTCGATCCCGAGCAGAATGGCCAGTTCAGCGACCACTACCTGGACCTGGACTACGACCTGTCGTCGGTGATGTTCGTCTGCACGGCCAACCGCCTCGACGACATCCCGCTGCCCCTGCGGGATCGCCTCGAGATCCTGGAGCTCGGCGGGTACACCGAGCCCGAGAAGCGCTCGATTGCCCAGCGCTACCTGGTGCCCCGTCAGCGCTCTCAGTCCGGCCTCCCCGAGGACGCGCTCACGATCACCGACGACGCCTTGGCGTTGTTGATCCGGCGCTACACACGCGAGGCGGGCGTTCGGAACCTGGAGCGCGAGATCGGGCGCCTGTGCCGCAAGCGCGCGCGCGCCCGGCTGGAGCACGACGACACCGCGTCGATCACGGTCGATCCCGACACCGTCGTCGACCTGCTCGGCCCGCCGCGGTTCGATCCCCGGGTGGCGGATGACCAGGCCGAGGTGGGCGTCGTGCGTGGGCTCAGCGTGGGGTACGCAGGCGGAGAGCTGCTGGAGATCGAGGTCGCGCTGGTGCCCGGCTCCGGCAAGCTGCGCACCACGGGACGGGCGGGCGAGGTGCTCAAGGAGAGTGCGGAGGCCGCCCGCACCTGGCTGCGTGCCCGGCATGCCCGGTTTGGGCTGCCGGCCGACTGGCACGAGACCACCGACCTGCACATCCACTACCCGGGACTGCCGAGCGGGGTGGAGGGGCCCAGCGCGGGCATCGCGATGGCGACCGCCCTCGTGAGCGCGGCCACGGGTCGCTCCGTCCGGGCCGAGGTCGCGATGACCGGGGAGATCTCGCTGAGGGGGCGCGTCCTCCCGGTGGGCGGCATCAAGGACAAGGTCCTGGCGGCGTGGCGGGGAGGTTCGCGCCTCGTCGTGCTGCCCGCCCGCAACGAGCGGGACCTGCGCGACGTGCCCGAGGACGTCCGCGCGGCGCTCGACATTCGGCTGGTCTCGATGGTGGACGAAGTGCTCGACTTGTCCCTGCTGGACGCGGATCCTGACGGTTCGTCCGAGCACGTCGGCGCATGGTCCGCGTCGGACGCCCCGCAGAAGCGGCCGGAAGGTGACCGATCTGGAGGATCTGTGCTTGACGCGCCTCGCCTAGGCGTTAAAAGCCGGGGCGCCGATGATGCTCAGGGCGGATAGCTCAATGGGAGAGCATCGGCTTTACACGCCGGTGGTTGCAGGTTCGAGTCCTGTTCCGCCCACGCGTTCTGTCACATTGATGGGGTGGTAGTTGAGTCGGTTACAACGCCGGCCTGTCACGCCGGAGGTCGCGGGTTCGATTCCCGTCCATCCCGCCACAAACCCCCGAGGTCGAAAGGCCTCGGGGGTTTTTTTCTGCCTCGGGCGCGGCGAGCGCGTGGGACGTGCCGGGCCGACGTGCCGGTTCGCTGGTCCCTTCCCGCTGCGCTAGAATCCCCGTCTCTGCACAGGTTCCCGTCCATGGCGTCTTCGTTTCTTCCGCGCAGCCTCGCGCTGCTCGCGTTGCTCGGCACGATCGTCGCGCTCGTCCCTGACGGGGAGGCCAAGGACTGGCCCAAGCGGGTCCCGAGCGAGGCAGACCGTGGCAAGGAGCTGTACGCGCGTCACTGCGTGGCGTGTCACGGAGAGGGTGCCGCGGGGGATGGGCCGCTCTCCGCGTCGTTGGTCGCCCCGGTCCCCGATCTGAGCGAGGGGTGGGACGCCCGACCGATCGAGCCGTTGGTCGATGCCGTCCTGGTCGGCACGGGGTCGATGCCGGGCTTCTCCCGGGCGTTCGAGGAGCTGTACCCGTGGGGCGGGGACTTCCGCGATCCGGCGCGGGACGTCCTCAAGCACATGAAGTCCATCGCGGGCTCCGAAGCCCCTCCGCCGTCCTCCAAGGCCGTGACCGATGCCGAGCTCACGCAGGCGGAGCGGGACGAAGAAGCCGAGGCCGCGCGCGACTGACCGCGGACCCCCGCCATCCCGGGGGAACACGGGCAGGGGACACGGGTTCCCGGAGGGTGTCGATGATCGGTTGGTGGACGCTCGTGCTGCTGGGCGTGGTCCAGGGCCTGACCGAGTTCCTCCCGGTGAGCAGCTCGGGCCACTTGGTGGTGCTCCAGCAGCTGGTCGAGGTCGGGGATCACCCGGTCGTCGTCGACCTCGTGCTGCACGTTGGGACCCTGGCGCCGGCGCTGTGGTTCTTTCGCGAGGACGTGCGGCGGGTGCTGATGGACCCGTTCACGGGGGACGGCCCGA
>JAUHWK010000258.1 GCA_030424555.1 bacterium
GTCGAGCTGGGCGCGCGCCTCGGCGCGTCCAGGATGTGGCTGCGACGGATCACCGGACGGGGGGCGGTCCAGGGCCACGATGTCACCGTGCTCGCCCGCCTCGGCCTGCTCCAGGGCGATGTGGAATCCGCGGTCCAGCTCGGCGCGCGCGAGGGCGTCAAGCTGGTGGTGGAAGGGTTCCCCCGGTGCGCCGTCCCCGGGGTAGCGGCCCACGTCCTCCCCGTCGGAGGGGTGCAGGTTCGGGTCGTCGAGGAAGGCGCGTGGCGGTTCCTCGGTCCAGCCTTCGAGGCGGTCGACCACCAGCCGGGCTGCGCGCGGTGCCCTGGGGCGCCGGCGTGTGCGGGCACGCCCGAGGACTATGCCCGACGGTTCGGGCGCACCGAGATCGACAGCGAGTCCAACACGGTGCGGCCGGTCGGAACCCTGCCCCCGACCCCCGCGATGGACGGATCGGTGTACCCACCGCCGCGGGCCGGCCGTCACCCGGCGTCCAAGCTCGCGTACGTGCGCAAGGCCTCGACCCTGTCGTCGCTCGCGGACGATCCGCTGGTGATGGTGCCGCGGGCCCAGGCGGCGCCTTGGCTGCGGTTCGTGTTCCTCGCGCCGTCGCGCATCGCGGACGCCGCCCTGGGGGACCGACCGGGCCCAGAGGTCCCCGAGACCACCCGCCAAGCGCGCATTCGCCTGGTGCAGGCCGCCCAGCAGGGCACGCCCACGCTGCGGATCGCGTCGTCGGGCTCGATGGCCCACCCCGACGCCCCCGCCCTGCTCCGGGAGGCGGTCCGGCTTCAGTTCGATCGGGTCGAGGTGGCGGGCGAGGTCAGCGCCCTCAACGCCATGAAGGACCTGAAGATGCGGCGCCTGCGGGGTCTCACCCGCCTCGATGCTGCCTTGTTCAGCCCGGACCCCGACACCCACGACGCCATCGTCGGCATCCCGGGGGCGTTCGACGACACCCTGGAGCTGCTGGACCGCGCGGCGGGGTTGGTCCCAGGGCTGGCGGTGGGCGCGTACGCCGTGCTTCGCGACCCGGCCGACGTGGACGGGTTCGCCCAGGGCTGGGCCGACGGCGCGCTGCCGGGCGACCCGTGGTTCCGTCTCGCACCCGAGGGCGGACACCTCCCCGACCTCGCCGATGTCGCGTCGGGGATCGGCGACCCGTCCGTGCGGGATGCGCTCGCCGCCGTCCTCCCGGTCGCCCTGCTGCCCCGCGAGGCCCACGTCGTGCCCGCTGCGCACGCCCAGGTGGCGTTTGGCCCGATCCCCGCGCGGTTCGCCGGTCCCAGTGGCTCCGATCGCCTTGGATGCTATGCGGATCGGCTGGCTGATGCGACGGACCCGCGGCCGGGCACCTGTCCCGGGTATGCTGTCGGCTGGACTCGCTGATCCCGCCAGGAGAGCCGATGGGCGCCCCCGAACCGCAGGTCGACTTCATCAAGCCCGAGGGCCTGTCCCTCGAGGACGAGATGCTGTGGCGTGAGGAGGTCGCCAACGTCTCCAAGCACTGGGTGCGCACCGTCACGGCGTGCAACAGCAAGTGCATGTTCTGCCTGGACATGGACACGCCGCGCAACGTGTACCTGTCCGAGGAGGAGGTGAAGTCCGAGATCCTCCGCGGCCGCACCGAGCTCAACGCCTGGAAGATCATCCTGTCCGGTGGCGAGGCGGCCCTGCACCCCCTGCACACCGAGTTCATCCGGTACGCCAAGGAGGTCGGGTACGGGCGCATCCAGACCGTCACCAACGGCTGGCGCTACGCCGACCGCGACTTCTACGACAAGTGCGTGGAGGCCGGCCTGCAGGAGATGACCTTCAGCCTGCACGGCCACACGGCCGAGCTGCACAACCGGCTCACGCGCCACAAGGGCAGCTTCGAGCGCATCGTCAAGGCCATCCGCCGCGCCGCCCGGGATCCGCGGATGATCGCCAGCGTCGACGTCGTGATCAACAAGCAGAACGTCGGGGTGCTCGACAAGATCGTCGAGCTGTCCGTCCGGCTCGGCATCACCGAGTTCGACCTGCTGCACGTGATCCCGCAGTCGGCCGGCTTCGACAACCGCGACGAGCTCTTCTACAACCCGCGCCAGTACCTGCCCGTGCTGCAGAAGGTGTTCCGCCTCAACCGCCACCCGCGGTTCGTCGTGTGGACCAACCGCTTCCCCGTCGAGTTCCTGGAGGGGATGGAGGACCTGATCCAGGACCCCCACAAGATGCTCGACGAGATCAACGGGCGGCGCTTCCACGTCCGCAAGTACCTGGACACGGGCGAGCCGCTGAACTGCCGCGATCCGGAGCGCTGCCAGCACTGCTTCATCGAGTCGTACTGCACCACGATGGACCGCGCGGTCGAGAAGCAGAACGCCGACGCCTGGGAGGTCTGGAACGTCGGTACCGATCGCCGGGCGCTGCGCGATCTGCCCGATCCGCTGCCCTGGGGCATCCAGTCGATCGGGGTGACGGTCGACACCCTCGCCGACCTGTCCAAGGTCGTCGCACGCCTCCCACAGGGGGCGGGCCTGTACGCGCGCTCGGGCGATGCGGCCCCGGTGCCGGCCGACCTCGGCGTGCCGTTGGTGTTGGTGGCCGAGACCGCCGCACAGCTCGACGCGTGGTGTGGTGAAGACGGACCGGATGCGGCGCTGTCCGAGCTGGAGATCCGGCTCAACCAGTCGACCGCGCCGTGGATGCTGGCCCACCGCGACCGGCTCGCGGGCCACCTGGACCGCGTCCGGCTCCACCAGCCCTCGTTCGAGCACATGAAGGACGCCACCGCCCAGGACGTCCGCACGCCGCGGGCCTTCTTCGAGGCGCTCGCCCTGCCGGTGCGCGTCAGCGGGCTGCCGGCGTGCAACACGCCTGGGGTGCGTCTGCTGCCGGTTCGCCCGGTCCTCGATGCCACGATGTTCGATCCCGGCACGGGGCGGCTCAGCATCCGGGACCTGTCGCGGTACCACATCCGCGAAGGCTACCGGTCCAAGTCGTCCCGGTGCGAGGACTGCGCGCTGATGGACCTGTGTGACGGGATGCACATCAACATGGTCCGGGACCAGGGCCTGTCGCTGCTTCAGCCCCTCTCCGGGGGCGGCTGGACCGCCGAGGCCCGGGCGCAGCTCCAGGCGATCCACCCCGACGGCAACCCCCGCATCCGGCACGGGCGTCCTGCCCAGCCCGCCGCCACCAGCCTGCCCGGCTACGCGGCACCCGCGGCAGCCCCGGCCGACCCGCTTCAGATCAGCGAGGCCAACCGTGCCGAGGCCCGCGCCAAGCGCAAGGCCGAGGCCGCCAAGCTGTTCGCCGCCGACGCGGAGGCCAAGTAGCCATGGCCAACCTCGGATACCTCCAGCTCACCCGAAACTGCCTGCAGCACTGTCGGTTCTGCTCCAACCCGCCCACGGGGGTCGACCTCACCGAGGACGAGATGGAGATGATGATCGATGACCTGGCGGACATGGGGTACGACGGCGTGATCCTCACGGGCGGCGAGCCCACGATGTCGCCGCTGCTGATGCCTGCGCTGCGCTACGCCAAGGAGCGCGGGCTGTACAGCCGGATGATTACCAACGGTCAGCTGCTCCAGGAGCCGGCGTTCTTCCGGGAGTGCGTCGACAACGGCCTGCAGCACATCCACGTCAGCCTGCACAGCTACCGGCCCGAGGTCCACAACTTCATCACGGCCTACCCCAACGCCTGGGAGACCCTGGTCACCACGCTGTCGCTCGTCCCCGAGATGGGCGTCACCAGCGACATCAACTGCGTGATCTGTGCGTACAACGCCGATCACCTGCACGAGAACGTGATGTGGCTGACCGACCGCTTCCCGTTCATCCGCCACTTCGTGTGGAACAACATGGACCCGGACGGCAACCGGGCCGAGCAGAACCCCGACGTGGTGGCGCGGCACTTCGAGTGGCAGGTGAGCCTGGAGCTCGCGATGGAGTACCTGCACCGCACCGGGCGCACCTTCCGCGCCGAGCGGGTGCCGCTCTGCTACATGCGCCGGTTCGCGTGGGCGAGCACCGAGTCGCGCAAGATCATCAAGGAGGAGGAGCGCTGCATCCGCTTCCTGGACCAGAAGGGCTTCGTCCACCAGCTGGAGTTCCTGCACGGCAAGGGATCGGCCTGCGACAGCTGCCGCTGGGACACGATCTGCGCGGGCATGTACAGCATGGCCAACACCTACGACGAGCGCGAGCTGTCCCCCGTGTTCGACGACCCGCTCCCCGTGATTCGCGAGGTCCTGCGCGGCGAGCCCAGCGAGGCGCTGATGGCCCGGCTCGAGGATCGCCGCGGGGTGCGCAGCCGCACCGAGCAACCCGACGACGACACCCGTCAGGCCGCCCTCGCCCGACCATTTTAGGACGCCGTTCCGGCGGTTCTCGGTCGCTGCCCCAACCGTTCTAGGTCGCCGTCCCGGCGGTTCTCGCGCGTCGTCCGGGCCGCGTGGTGGCGCTCGTGGGGGGCGGCTGTGGACGCGCTCCCCGGATCGGCCGATCCCTGGCTGGACGCCCGAGGCTCCCGTCGCCGGATCGGTCGGCGGCCTGCAACGGCGCATCCTCACGGGTGCAGTACCGAATGCGCCATCCCGTGCGCGGGGCGTTCGGGCCCGTGAGAGGGTGCATCGCACCACGATCCTCGGCGGTCCACTCAGAAAATGGGCCGGATTCTGCATCGAAGGGGCGCGATCCCGTCCTGCGGTCGGTATAATGGCATCGCGACCGAACCAGTCAGGCTCGGGTACTCGAGCGTCAGAGGGGAATCTCATGGACTCACGACGCGGCATGCTTAAGAAGCTGCTGGTCGGCACGGCGGCCACCGCAGCAGTGCCGGGCACGGCTAGCGCGACGCTCGGCGCGGTCGAGCAGGCCTCCCACGCCTCCGGCATCTCCCTGCCGTCGGGCCCCGCGCCTTGGTGGCTGATCGCCCCTGCCCGCAAGGGCAGCGAGGTCGGCCTCGGCTGGTACGTCGGGGCGCTCTCCAAGGTGGAGAAGGGCGCGGCGATCCTCACCCTGGTCCACCGCAGTGGTCAGCGTGCGCGGGTCCACCTGTGTACGCACAACGGCTCGCCCGAGGGCGTCGCCCACACCCGGCTGGTGGATCTGGTCCTGATGGACGGGGGCTCTGGCTCCTTCCGCACGGACGAGCAGCTCGGGCGCGTGGTGCTCGGCCTGGCGGAGCGCATCCGGCGCAACGAGCTCGATCCCGAGGGCGACCTGTGGCCGCTGGCCCGGATGATGTCGCACCAGGACCGCATGGACGCGTACGGCCCGGAGAACCTCTAGGCCCCACTTCACGGGTCCACCCCCTCGCGGTGGATCCGGACGACGCCGCGCGGTCTCCCCCGTCGCGGCTTCTGGCGGACACGCACCCTCACCCTTCTCCTGGCACCCCGTCCCGTGGCGGCACGCTGGCGGAGGGGCGTTAGGGGACGCTGCCGCCTGGACACCCCGGCATCAACCGTCCCCAGACCCACCCCGGCGTGGGGACACCCGGAGGCTTCGCCGTGACCGACGCGACCGACACCGAGGATCTGGCTGAGTTCACCTGGCTCGAGGACGGGACGCGCATCTCGTTCACGCTCGCCGAAGAGCTCTACCCGCGCGACGCCGTGTACGGCGCCGCCTACCTGTTCGTGGACCGCTGCTACCTGTTCCTCGCCCGTCCCGACGACGCGAGCATCGAGGTCCGGCTCAAGCCGCGCGAGGCCACCGATGCGGCCGGGCTCGAGGCGCTGGCCGGCGAGTTCGCCAACGAGCTGCTCAACCAGGTCGTCCGCCTCCGGGTGGGCGAGGCCAACGCGAGCATCCGCGAGTACTACATGGCCAAGGCCTTCTTCGCGGACGCCAACCAGGCGAGCATCGACAAGCTGCTGGCCGAGCTCGACGCCGAGGAGCTCGACGAGGATCCGC
>JAUHWK010000259.1 GCA_030424555.1 bacterium
GTTCGCCAACACCTGCCTGGATGCCGACGAGATCGGCGACGACTGCGCCGAGGTGTTCGACTGCGGCGACTTCTCGGTCGGGTTCGGCGCTGGAGCCGGGACGGGCGGCGGTGGCAATGGCAATGGCAACGGCAACGGCAACGGCAATGGCAGCTCGGGCCTCACCGGTTCGTGCGCCGAGCTGGCGGCGTGCTGCGACGCCCTCACGGGGGCCGCCGCCACCGCCTGCAGCGACGGGGTCGCGGCGGGCACGGAAGCGGCCTGCTCCCAGGCGCTCGGGTTCTTGCCCGATTGCTGAGTGGCGGCGGGTGCCCTGGACCGCTCGTCGGTCCGGAGGGCACCACCGCACGCCCCGGGTGCCCCAGGCGATCCGGGGGCGTCAGCCCTTGAGCGCCCGCATCGCGATGCCCGGCACCTTGAACACGCTGGGCGCCGCCTCAAAGGCGGTCATCGCCCGGCCGAGCTCCAGGTTGTTCTTGTGGTCGGTGAACCACGCGGGCGTGGGGGCGATCAGGAAGGGCGCCCGCATCACCGACTTCTGGGGGTGGTCCAGCAGCAGGCCGTTGTGGACCACGCCCTGGCCCGACTCGATGTCGTCCAGCGGGTGGCCGGGGAACGCGCCCCAGGTGGCGTTGACGAGGCCGTAGTTGAGGCCCGACCAGCAGTTGATCGCGACGGCGCCGTACCGCAGGTCTGCGATGGCCTGGTCCACCTTGCCGGCCAGGGCCTTCTCGGTGCGGGGGTCGACCAACAGGTTGCACGACAGCGTGCCCCAGACCTTGTCGTTGCAGAACGGCACGGCGACGTCGAGGAAGGTGGACGCATCGTCCGCTTCCAGCGTCACGAAGCTCATGATCCCGCACCAGGGCTCCTCGTGCAGGGCGAACTCGCCGTCCTCGGTGCCCACGCCCTCCAGCACGGTCCAGGGCAGGACCCGCTCGTCGGTCGCCGTCCCCAGGGTGGTGGGGTTGGGGTACTTCGCGGTGAAGGTCTCCCAGGTCTTCTGGGCGGTCGGGTAGTACGCGATGCGGGTGGGGGTGTCGGCGAGCGCGTCCTTGACCATCTGCTCGAAGCGCGCGCGCTGGGACCACCCGCTGGCGGTGAGGATCAAGCGGGCGCCGTTGCAGTTGAAGCCGCAGTTGTAGGCGAGCATCGACGCGACCTGGCGCGCCTGGAACGCGAGCTCTTTGTCGGACCAGTTCCCCGGCACGACGATCACGGGCGACACGCACCCGAGCTCGCTGGTGATCGCCTTGTCGATGCGGGGCGTGCCCGCGGCCTTGTTCTGTTCGCCCTCGGCGCCCGGACCCCAGATGATGGCGTCGTGGGCGCGCGCGGAGCCCGTGATGTGGATGCTGGTGACGAGGGCGTGATCGGTGATGTGCTTGCCGACCTCGATGCCGCCGTAGGCCACCCGGAGGAAGCCGGCGTCGACCAGCGGGGCGAAGGCGCGCTCGAGGACCGGTCCCAGCTGCTCGTTGACGGGGTTCATCTTGAGCAGGCAGACCTCGTCGTCGACCACGAGCTTGTACAGGACGTCCATCGGGGGGATCGACGACTGGTTCCCTGCGCCGAGCACCGCGCACACGCCACCCTCGCCGCCCTTGCCCGCGCGCTTGTCTCGGTAGATGCGACCCTGGGTGGGCGGCTCGCCGGGCTCGATGAAGATGTCGCAGGTCATGCCCGTGAACAGCAGGCGATCGATCAGGCCCTGCGGGAACACGCGGGCGACCCACTGGCCGTCGTCGCGCTGCCAGGTCTTGGGCAGGGCGGGCGCGCCACCGGCGTCGAGCGCCTCGGCGAACAGGCGCAGGTTGCGCATCACCGCGAGGGTGCCGCCCAGGTACTCCTCGCCGTGGCCGTTGCTGCCCTCGGGGTAGCCCTTGATGCGGCGGCCCGTGTCGGCCCACTCGTCGGCGACGTCGAGGGTGGTCTGCATGCAGCGGCGGAGCAGGGCGGCGCGCTCGGCCGGCCCGAGCGCCACCCACCGGGGCTTGGCCTCGTCCAGCGTCGTCAGCATGGCGTCGACCGTGTCGAGGGCGGTCGCGTCGAGGGGGGCGGGAGGCTGGGGGAAGCTGTTCATGGTGGCCTCGAAGGGGGCAGCGGGATGGCGGGGAGCCTACCGCAGGCGTGGTGCGTGGATCGACGGGAGGACCGCCGGTGTCCCGGGTGCGTACCGCGCTGCGCACACCGCTGGCGATGCCCTCCCGATGGCGGTACGGTGCCGGGACGCGCGATCCCCGCGATCGACGCCGGAAGGAGACGCCATGACCCAGGCCCCGTCCCTGCGCGCCCGCACCCCGCTCTCGCTTGCCACCCTCGCCACGGTGGCCGCGGCGCTCATGACGTCCCCGCAGGCCGACGCGGCCGAGTACGAGAGTGAGCCCCGCCTGTTTCGGATCGAAGACGTGGTGGTCGTCCGGGAGGACACCTACCAGATCCCGCTCACCATCGATGTCGCCACCGGCGTGCTCGAGGGGCTCGGGGTCTCGATCAGCCTGTCGGGCGATGCCGAGCTCGGCGTGCTGATGGAGGGGGAGAGCCAGCTTCGGTGGCCGGTGCCCGACGCGCCCGCCACGGTCTCGCACGAGATCACCCCGCTCGACGATGCCTCCTTTGTCGCGATGTCCGCGGGCATGGAGGTCGACGTCTCGGTCTCGGCGACGGTGTTCGGCTTCCCGTTCTCCACGTCGCTCGCCTCCGCACCGGTCGAGTTCACCGATCGGGTGGACCGGTTCACCCCGTTCCTCCTCCCCGGGCAGACCGAGGGCCCCAGCGAGATCGTCGTCGAGCCCGAGCCCGCCTCGGGTCAGGCCTCGCTCCCCCTGAACCTGTCGGGGCCGTCGGGCATCGCGGGGCTGTTCATCACGGTGTCGCTCGACGTCGACCCCACCGCCAAGGCCGTCGTCAAGGGCAAGCGCCTGGACACGACCATCCCCCAGGGCGTGTTCTCCGACGTGTTCACCACCGACGGCTCCTCGCAGACCACGGCGGGGGTGTTCCCCAAGGACGTCGAGCTGTACGAGCCCGCGCCCGAGCTGGAGATGGAAGCCCTGTACGCGGCCGAGGTGACCGTCGAGGTCGGGTACAACATCTCGGTGTCGTTGGGCGTCAACGGGTCCGTGGCGTCGATCCCGGTGAACCTGTCGTTGCCGCTGGGCGACGTGGACATCCCGCTGTTCCCCGAAGAGACGCTGTCGGTCGACTTCCACGCGTCGGATGACACCTCTCCGTGGGCGCATCCGCTGCCCCAGGTCGACGTCGGGGTGGACGCGGTCACCTTCGCCGACGTGCCGGAGAACCGGGTCGCCACCCAGTCCGTCGCCGTCGCCAACCGGGGCCAGCTCGACCTCGAGCTCACCGTGTCGGTCGAGGGGACGTCGGAGGTCACGGCCAAGCCCGCCGAGCTGTCGGTGGAGGCCGATGGCTCCTCCTCGGTGGTCGTCACGTACAACCCCGACGCGATCGGGTCCGACGAGGCCGTGCTCGTGCTCACCACCAGCGATCCCACCGCACCCGTGGTCCGCATTCCCATTACGGCGTCTGCCGGGGAAGCGGCGGCCGACGATCTCGACACCGCGGGCGAGTTCCGGGACACGGGATCCGAGGACTTCACCACCTGCGGCTGCGACGCCCGCGGCCCGGGCGGCGGCACGCTGGCGCTGCTGGGCGGGGTGGTGGCCGGTCTGATCCGCCGTCGGCGCGACTGACCAACCCCCCGGGAGGCTCTCGGGTCTCCACGCCCCCTGACCCTGGACGTTCGACGGTGGATCTGGGCCGCTGGGCCGTGCTGTGTGGTACAGCGAGGCTCCCTGTTGCCCGGAGCCGCCATGTCCCCGTCTCGTCTCCTCACGGTCCTGGTCGTCGTCCAGACCTTGTTGCTCTCCCTGCTGGTCGCGGAGCGCTTCGTGCCCGTGGCCCACGCCTCCGATCCGGTGCGGTGTGAGGTGTCGAACTGGCCCGACGCGCTGCGGGGGCAGGGGTTCGACGCGATCCGGGTCCGGGTCGAAGAGGTCAAGAACCCGGTCCCGGTGACGCTTCAGGGCGTGCGGGACATGGTCCCCGTGAAGGTGCGCGACTGGGACACGTCGGACCGCGTCCGGGTGCAGGTCGACGACTGGAACACGTCCGACACAGTGCGCGTGGAGTCGCGCTGACGGTGGCGCCGGCGCGATGCGCTAGGGTCGGGGCGTGCCGTCGGTCGGCCAGGCCTCGACCTCCCAGGTCATCCCCGCGGCACGCAGGCGGTCGACGAGGACCGGGCCCATCGCCACGCTCGGGGTGAGGACGCCGGCGGTGTCAGGGAGGTCGGCCTCTTGGACGGCGAGCGCGAGGGCGGACTCGCCGAGCATGATCGCGGTGGCGCCGTACCCGGGATCCTTGGGACCCACGACGCGGGCGGTCATCCGGTGGGCCCGGTCCTTGCCGATGCCGACCACGAGGTGACGGAAGAACCCGGCCTCGCGGGCCTCGCGGTCGGGGCCCTGACCGGGTGCGGGCAGGACCCGTCGCTCCAGCAGCTCTCGCGTGGCGGGGTTGGCGGCGGCGGCGAGGAACACGCCCAGCGCGCCGGTGATGCCCCAGGCGGTGGCGGCTCCCTTCCAGCCATGCCCGGTGGCCATCACCTCGGTGTACGAGAAGTCCGTGCCCCAGGGACGTCCGAGCAGGGCGTGGCTGCGGCGCACCACGCGCGTGTTGACGGGCGCCATGAAGAACGGTGCGGTGTGGACGCCGAGGTAGGGATCGACGCGGGGCTTGGGGTCGTCCCAGCGGTCGGCGGTGCCCCGATCGCCCTCGGGATCGAGCGCGTAGGGATCGGCCATCGCGCGCCGGGCCGCGCGATCCTCGGCGAGCTTCATGATCTCGAGCATGGAGGCGGCGGTGCCTCCGCTGACCCCACCGCGGGACGGACCCACCACGGTGCGCACCTTGCGGGCGGGGGCACCGGCCTCGACCATGGCCTGCTGCAGCAGCCAGGTCCCGAGGTCGGACGGGATGGAGTCGTAGCCACAGGTGTGGACGATGCGGGCACCGGAGGCGCACGCCGCGTCGTGCAGCGCCGCGATGGTGCGCTGCATGAAGGGTACCTCCCCGGTCAGGTCGGCGTAGTGGGTGCCGGCCTCCGCGCACGCCCGGGCCAGGCCGAACCCGTGCTTGAGGTACGGGCCGACCGTGGTGGCGACCACCCGGGTACGGGCCGCGAGCGCGTCGAGGGACGCGTCGTCGTGGCTGTCGGCGAGGAGCCTCGGAACGGACTCGGGGAGGCCCAGGCGCTCCGCGACCGCGTCCAGCTTGCCCTGGTTCCGCCCCGCGATCGCCCAGGTGAGGCCCTCGGGGGCGTGGTCGCGCAGGTGCTCCGCCACCAGGGCGCCGGTGAACCCGGTCGCGCCGTACACCACCAGGTCGAGCTCGCGTGCCACCTGCGCCATGTCGCCTCCCAGACCCGTTGGCTGGACCGCCGTTCCGTTAACCCCTCGGCTGGCGCGGTTCGGGTCCAGGCGTGTCCTGGATCGGAGCCCCACCGCAGGAGGTCGTCATGGGTCGAAAGAAGCCGCGCGCGCCGTCGTCGGCGGGGAACCCGTCCGGGGGCACCTTGGGGGACCTGTTCCGCGCTGCGGGGGTCGAGGCGCCAGACCTTCCACCGGAGGACACGCCGACCGATGCCCAGCCCGCGCCGACGGCGTGGCCGGGGCGCGTGGTCGTTCGCCGCGAGCGCAAGGGCCACGGCGGCAAGACGATCACCCGGGTGGAGCGGGTCCCCGAGTCCCTGGGGCGGGAGGCCCAGGCCAAGGCGCTGCGGTCTGCCCTGGGGACGGGAGCCCGGGTTCACGGAGAGGATCTGATCGTCCAGGGCGACGTCGTCGACCGCGTGGCGACCTGGCTCCACGCCCAGGGCGTG
>JAUHWK010000260.1 GCA_030424555.1 bacterium
GACCTACTACCTGGACGCGGACGGCGACGGGTTTGGCGTGGTCACCACCTCCATCCTGGCTTGCTCGTCCGACTGCGGAGAGACGCCGCTGGGCTACGCGGAGCAGCGGTCGGAAGGGTTTGACTGCGATGACCAGAGCACCGCTGTGTTCCCCGGGAACGACGAGATCTGCGACGGCATCGACAACGACTGCAACGGCATCGTCGATGGCGCCGACGCGATCGACATCCAGACCTGGTACATCGACATCGACGGGGACGGCTTCGGCGACCCGCGCATCTCGGTCCAGGCCTGCGAGCAGCCCGGTGGGTACGTGAGCTCGGACCGCCCGTGCGACGCCGACGACAGCGACGCGACCGTCACCACCGGGTGCCAGTCCAACACCTGCTCGTCGTACGCGCCGGCTGTGTTCCTGCTGTTCGGCATGGGCGGCCTGCGCCGTCGCCGCGAGGACGCCAAGCGCGCCTGACGCGCCCCGCGTCGTGTGTCTACACGCCCCGCCCCGGGAAGCTCCCGTGGCGGGGCGTCGTGCGTCTGGGGCCTACGCAGTGTCTGGGCGCACGCGTTCGGGGCGTGTGCGCCAGCCGTGCTACCCGAGGTCGCCGAGGAAGGTCCGCATGGCCTCGGCCACCGGGGCGGCGTCCAGCGCGAGCACGCCGTGACCCGTGTCCGGAAGGTCCAGGCGCTGTGCTCCAGGGATGGCGTCGGCCAAGGCGTCGTTGGCGCGCGGTGGCACGAGCAGGTCGCGTCCGGGCCGGACCACGAGGGTAGGGAGGCCGGCGAGCGCGGGGAGTCGTGCGCGCGTGTCGTGGGCCATCACCGCGCGGAGCTGCTGGAGCCGCACGGACTTCGGTGCAGGACGGGACAGCGCGTCGAGCAGCAAGGGATGGAGGGCATCGGGGCGGTCTGGGACGCGCTCAGGCGGCAGGAGCAGGCGGACGAGCGCCTGGAGCCGGGCGGGCCCACGTGCGGCGTTGGCACGCACGAAGCCAAGGATCCCCGCGGGGGGGGGGGGATAGGCCAGCCAGCTTCCTGGGGTGGTCGCCATCAAGGTGAGGCTGCGGACGCGGTCGCGATGGTCCAGGCCCAGGTGCTGGGCGATCATGCCCCCCATCGAGATCCCGGCGATGTGGGCCTCGGGCCAGTCGAGGTGGTCCATCAGGGCGATCGCGTCCGCGGACAGGTCGGAGAGGGTGAAGGGCAGCTCGCCCCCCGAGCTGCTGCCGATGCCGCGGTGGTCGTACCAGCAGAGGCGATGCGTGTGCTGGAGGTGCTGGATCAGCGGGGTCCAGATGACGCCAGGCATCCCGAAGCCCATCACCAGCAGGACGCGTGGCGCGTCCTCGGGGCCGATCACGCCGTGGTGGCACACCCAGTCGGGAACACCAGGTCGGGACAGCGTGACGCTGTGCATCGCGTCGCGGAGGTCGTCGGGCGCGCTCACGGCGTGGCCGGGGGTGGGGCCGGGCCGATGGGAGCCTGCGAGGGGGCCTCCGACGGCGTGCCGGCCGAAGCATCGGTCGTGGGCTGCGAAGGAGGTGGGGACGGGGCGTCGGGCGCCACGTAGCCGAGGGCCTCGAGGGCGGCGGCGTCGCCCGGATCGAGCGGTGCGGTGGCGTGTCCTCCCAGGGTCGCGTGGCGCTGCTGCTGCTGGGCGAGGGTGCGCTCCAGGGAGGCGACGCACGCGGCGAGGCGATCGGGATCGTCGACGGGGTCGAGCTCCCAGGGGTCGAGATCGAGATCGTACAGCGAGGGCGCGCCGTCCTCGGGCACCCGGCACTTGAAGCGCTCGCCGGTCAACACCCGGACCATGGTCTTGCCGAAGGACTCCTGGCGGGGACTGCGCATCGACAGCACCTCGCGTGGCGCGAAGTCGGGGGCGAGGACGTCGGTGCCGCTGGCCTGGGCGAGGAAGTCGGCCTCGCCGGGGAGGTCGATTGCACCCAGCAGGGTGGGGAGGACGTCGGCCATGGAGAGCAAGGTGCGGGGGCGGGAGGGGATCCGGCCGGGCAGGCGCATGATCAGCGGGGCGTGCAGCTGCTCTTGCCACACGAGGCCGTGGCCGGGCTCGCCGTGCTGGTTGAGGCCTTCTCCGTGGTCTCCCGCGACGACGACGGCGATGTCGTCCTCCCACCGCGGGCTGTCCTGAAGGACCTGAAGCAGGCGACCGATCTGGGCATCCATGAACCGGATCTCGGCGTCGTACAGCGGGATGGCGCGGTCGGTGACGACCACCTCGCCGGTGGGGCGGCTCCCCTGCGGGCTGTGACGGCGGGCGGCGATCCAGCTGTCCAGCGCGGGATCGGCACCCGAGAACACGTCCCGGTGACCCGGAGGGGGCGCATAGGGGTTGTGGGGATCGAACAGGTGAACCCACAGCAGCCGGGGCCGCCCGTCCTCAGGACGCCCTTGCCACCAGGCGATCGCGTCGTCGATCGTGCGATCGGCGGTGCGCTCCGGGCGTCGGGGCGCCTCGTACGTGGCGAACCCGGCGTCCAGGCCGGTCTCGGGGGCGAGCACCCGGGACGAGACGAACGCGGCCGTGTCGTAGTCGGCGGCCTTGGTGGCCCAGTCGGCGAACAGCGTCAGGCCGCTCCCCGGCACCCAGCGCTCCCCGCCGTGGGCGAGGTTGGCGAGCACGCCGTGCTCCTCGGGCCACACGGCCGAGAACAAGGAGACGTGGGTGGGCAGGGTGGTCGCCATGGGGACCTGCAGGCGCTCGAACACCACCGACGACGCCCCGAGCCGATCGAGCACGGGGCTGGTGTCGCGGGGGTAGCCGTACAGTCCCAGGTGGTCCGCGCGCGTCGTGTCGAGCGTGATGAACACCAGGTCGGGGTGCTCGGCGACGGGCGGCGGGGCTGGCGGCGCGGGGGGCGGCGCGCTGCCTCCGCAGGCAAACCCGGCGAAGAGGAGGGTTGGGACGAGTGCGAGCAGGGCAGGGCGGTGTGGCATGGGGCCGGGCTATTCCGACCGGGTCCCGGGATCACGGGACGCGGTCGGAGGGATGGATGGCCTTGGGGCGCTGGCATGGGCTGTGGTTGGTGGCCCTGGTCGGATGTGGGTGGTGGACGGGCGATCCCAAGGGGGAGGGGGCGGCGCGGGCGCGGCGGGCGGCCCGGGATCACCGCCCCAATGTGTTGCTGGTCGTGCTGGACACGGTGCGCGCGGATCGGCTGTCGGCATGGGGGCACGCCCGCGACACCTCCCCGAGGTTGGAGGCGCTCGCTGCGGAGGGGACCCGGTTCTCGCGCGCGGTCTCTCCGGGGATCTGGACCGTGCCGTCCCACGCGAGCCTGTTCACCGGGCTGGACGTCGCGGAGCACGGGGTCCACGCGCACCACAAGTGGCTGGACGACCGGTTCGAGACCTTGGCCGAGGTGCTCTCGGGCGCCGGGTACGCGACCTGGCTGATGTCCGCCAACCCGTTCCTCCAGAAGGAGACCAACCTGGTGCAGGGGTTCACGGTCACGTTCGGCGCGTGGCGGGCCCCGTTCCGATCTAAGGCGACGGAGCACACGGCCTCCAAGCTCGACCCGCGCGATGCCAGCAGCTCTCTGGGCCCGGCCTGGTCAGGCGGCCCCTACGAGAGCGGCCGGGGGATGGACCACGCCAAGGACCTGGGCCCGATCGCCGCGGAGGCGTTGGGGCGCTGGGCCGGTCGGCAGCGCACGCCCTGGTTCGCATTCGTCAACCTGATGGAGGCCCACACGCCCCGGGTCCCGTCGGCGGCGTCGCGCGCCGCGACCGGTGCGGACTCGGCCGCGGTGCAGGCCCAGCTCACCACGGACCAGAGCGAGGGGCGCCAGCTGGCGGCCACCGTGGGCTTGCGTCCCTACGAGGCGCAGGAACAAGCAGCCATTGCGGGGACCTACGACGCGGCGGTGCGGGACGCCGACGCGGCGTTGGGGGCGATCGTCGATCGCCTCGACGCCCTCGGCGTCCTCGACGACACGCTGGTGATCGTCACCTCAGACCACGGTGAGCACCTGGGGGAGTCGGGGCTGTATGGGCACAAGTTCAGCGTGCGAGCCCCCCTCGTGCACGTCCCGCTGGTGGTGCGCCTCCCGGGCCGTGTGCCGGTGGCGGTCCGCGAGGAGGTGGTGTCGACAGCGTCTGTGATGCCGACCGTGCTCGGGATGGTGGGGCGCCCGGTGCCGCAGGGGGTGCGTGCGCCCAACCTGTTCAGCGGCAGCGCGTCCGAGATGGTGTGGACGGAGATGCTGTCGGCCACCCCGCGGGCACTCCAGCGGCTCAAGGGAGTCCATCCGGGGTTCGATGACGGCCCCTGGCTCGCCCCATGGATCGCGGCGAGCACCGCCGCCGGCCGGTGCCTGATCCGGCACGATGGTCACAGGGAGGCGGAGGCGTGGTCCGACGGGCCGGTGGACGACGGCCTCACCCGCTGGTGCGACGGCGTGGACCCGGGCCCGTGGCGTGCCACCCAGCACCCCTACGACCCCGAGGCGGCGAGCGAGGCGGATCGTGAGGCGCCGACGCTGTCGCCGGGGATGCGAGAGCGGCTGGAGGCGCTGGGGTACGTCGACCCCTGACGCTCACCACCACCGGGCGAGGGCCTTGTCCAAGGCGGCGAGGTCGGTCAGGTCGCGGTCCTCGTCGAACGACAGCCCGGCCCGCCACACCGCGGTGCCGATCGCGATGCGGGTGGCCTCGTCCCACTGGGAGGGGGTCCATGCCCCGGTGACGATCGCGAGGTGGTCGGGCTCGAAGCCCGTGAGGTCCAGAAACGCGTCCACGTCGTCGATCGCGAGTCCGTCGTCGTCATCCAGGGCGGCGGCGAGGCTGACGGAGACGAGGGCGCTCTGACGGTCCTCGAGCGCGTCACGGAGGGCGGTGACAAAGCGCTGGACCGCCGTGTGCAGCTCTCGGTGGTACACCGCGCTGCAGATCACGACGAGGTCGGTGTCGTCGGACGGGGGCGGGGGGGAACCGGCCAGGTCGGTCACCGTGGCGGTGTGCCCAGCGGCTTGGGCCCGCTCGGCGATGTGGGCCGCGATGCGGGCGGTGGTCCCACCCTGGCTGGCGTAGGCGATGAGCACGTTCATGGGGCCTCCCAGGTGCCGGGTAGCCCCGTGGGTGCTGCGAGGGGAGGGCGTCGGGTCTGGTGGCAGGAGGGGCTGGCGGCTACGGACGGGGCGGAGGTCTGGTGTTTCCTTCCGACGGTCCCCGCACGTACCAAGCGATCTTCGACGCGCGGGCGGCGCGCTACCACCAGGCGATGACCGCGGTCCCCGGCGCGCGGGACGAGGAGTTCGCCGCTGTGCTGGACGTCCTCCGTCCGCAGCGTGGGGAGCGCTTGGCAGACCTTCCCTGTGGCGGAGGGTACTTGACCGCCGATCGCGCGCCCGGGGTCGACGTCACCGGGGTGGATCCCAGCCGGTCGTTCGCCGCCTTGGGCCAACACCACGCCCAGCACCCGGTCCACCACGCGTCGCTGTCCGCGCTCCCGTTCGAGGACGGATCGTTCGACGCGGTCGTGAGCGTGGCGGGACTTCACCACGCGCCCGATCTCGACGCGATCCTTCGGGAGTTCGCACGGGTCGTCCGGCCAGGGGGGCGGGTGGTCGTGGCAGACGTCGAGCGCGGCTCGGGTGCAGCCGTGTTCCTCGATGGGTTCGTCGACGCCCACAACCCGCAAGGACACGTCGGGGACTACTTCACGCCGGACACCGCCCGGCGGGTGGCTGCTGCGGGGCTGCACGTCCAGCACGACGCGGTCGCGGACTACCGGTGGCGCTACCCGGACGACGCGTCGATGGCCGCGTTCTTGGTGGACCTGTTCGGGATGGAGGCCGATCCGGAGGCGGTGCTGGCGG
>JAUHWK010000261.1 GCA_030424555.1 bacterium
CGTCCCCAACCTCACCACGAGCGGGTTCGGCCTGTCGCCCGCCCTCGCCCACCAACTCCGGGGCCTGGTGGGACAGGTCAACGTGAGCATGGACGGGATCGACGGCGACTACCGCGCCGTGCGGGGATGGGATGGCCGCCGGATCGCGCGCCGCGCCCTGCGGGTGCTGCGCGACGCCGACATCCGGGTGGGCGTCAACACGGTGCTCACCCGCGCCAACCTCCCGGGCCTGGAGGCGATGGCCTCCGCCCTGGTGCGCCTGGGCGTGTCGGAGTGGCAGTGGGTCCGGTTCAAGCCGGCTGGGCGGGGTCGGGACACCTGGGACCGCCTCGCCCCCCACCCCGACGACCTGCTCGACCTGTGGCCCCGGCTCGTCGCGATCGAGCAGGCGACCGGGCTGGTGATGCGGGTCGACTGCGCCCTGGTCCCGTTCGTCGCCGCCTCCGCCCCGTCCGCAGACCTCGCCGCGCGCCTGGGCGTCACCGGGTGCAACGGCGGGGAGAGCCTGTGGACGCGCACTGCCGACGGGCGCTGGGCCCCCTGCTCGTTCGCCCACGAGCTGGTCGACAACCGCGCCACCGGACGGCCCGAGGATCGCTGGCATGACGAGCCGGTCGCCCGCGCGTGGCGAGACCGGGCGGCCGCCCCGCCCGCGCCGTGCGCCACCTGCGACTGGCAGACCGTCTGCCGCGGCGGGTGCCGTATCGTCGCCCACCACCTCACGGGCGATCCCCTCGCACCCGATCCCCAGTGTCCCCGCGTGCGCGCCCACGTCCGGTCGCGCCTGGACCCCGACCACCCCATCCGCCCGGCTTCGCCCCCTGCCTGAGGCTGCTGTGTCCTCCTCCCGAGCCCCCTCCCACCGTGCCGCCGCCGGGCTCGCAGTCCTCGGCGTGACCACGGTCGTCAGCTACGCCGCCCAGCGCTTGTGGGCGGCCGCGAGCCCTGTGGGCAGCATGGACGCGAGCATCGTCGCGAGCGTCCACATCCCCTACTACTGGCGCTGCGCCACCGCGCTGTTCCACGGCCTCGTCCTCGGAGGGCTGGCCGGATGGGGCCTCAAGGCGCCCGAGGCCGCCCGCCTGCTGCGCGCGGGCCCGTGGTGGATCGTCGGTCTGGTCGTGCCCTCCGCCGTCGCCATGCTGGTGGTCCCATGACCTTCACCGTCTTCACCGGGCCCCAGCTGTACATGCTGGTGACCTCGCTGCACGGCCTGGTGGGCACCCTCGCCCTGGCCCTCCTGCTCCACCCCGTGATCACCCTGCGCAAGGCGACCACCCTGCGCTGGGGGACCCGGTTCACGGCCGAGCTCGCCGCCGGGATGCTCGCCGTGGTGTTCGCCGTCGGCTGGTGGACGTACCCAACCTACCGAAACAAGGTCAAGCCCGACCTCCTGGTGGACCAGCACCCCGCGTGGCTGTGGTTCGAGGGCAAGGAGCACCTCGCCGCGATGGCCACCGTCCTGGCGGTGTCCGGTGCCTTGACCCTTCGGTTCGCTGGCGACGACCCCGACGCCCGCCGCGCCGCCCACGCCTTGCTGGCCAGCGCCTGGACCTGCGGCGTGATCGCTGCCATCTTCGGGGTGATGGTCCGCGCCGTGGCCCAGCCCGGTTGGTGACCCACCCTCCCATTCCGTCCGCCCTCCATCTACACCAACCAGCACCCGACACCATGAACGCCGATCCCCTCTCCGCCTGCCTCACCATCCGCACCATTCCCGTCGCCTGGGGGGAGATGGACGCGTTCGGCCACGTCAACAACACCGTGTACTTCCGGTGGTTCGAGACCGCGCGGATCGACTGGTTCCGCGCGATGGGCTGGCTGGGAGACGGTCACCCCGACCGCATCCCCGTCCTCGCCCGCACCGACGCCGTGTACCGCGCCTCCGTGGTGTTTCCCGACACCGTCCAGATCGGCGTGCGCTGCACCCACCTCGGGGTGGACCGCCTTACGCTGTCCCACCACGTGGTCAGCGAGGCCCATGGCCGGGAGGTCGCCTTCGGGACCGCGCGCGTGGTGTGCGTAGCGGCAGACGGCTCCGGGAAGCGCCCCCTCCCGCCTGGTCTCGCCGAGCGCATCGCCGAAGCCTCCGGTCCCACCCTGATCCGGGAAGACCGATGAGCGCCGCGCTGCTGTGGTCCCTCGCGGTGGCCTGGGCTGCCCCCACCTGGGGAGACCCCGAGCCGCTGGGCCACGGTCTGACGCTCGTGCGTGGAGCGGATCCCGACGTCCCCGCCCTCGCGGTGGCGGTTCAGATCGACGCCTCCGCGGTCGCGCAGTGGAAGGGCACCCCCTCGCGCGAGGTCCCCGACACCGACACCCAGTCCGACCACGAGACCCTCGCCCAGCGCACCACGGACTTCCTGGTGGAGCATGGCCTCGACCTCGCCGTGAACGCCAACTTCTTCTCACCGTGCTGCTCGTACCTGGATCGCGAGCCCACCAAGGTGCTCGGCCTGTCGATGGACGATGGCGAGGTGGTCAGCGCGCCGCAGAACGGGTTCGCCGCGGCGTTCGTCGTGTCCGAGGACGGCGTCCCGGCGCTGATCGAGGCAAAGGCAGGCCACGACACCTCCGGCCTGCGGGTGGCGGTCGCAGGACAGCCGTGGTTGATCCAAGACGGCACCGTGGTGGCCCCCGACGCCCCCCGGGAGCCCCGCACCGCCATCGGCCTCGACGCCGCAGGCCACACCGTCACGCTGCTGATCGTCGACGGCCGCAACGTGGGCACGAGCGAGGGCGCGACCTTCGTCGAGCTGGCCGCCTGGCTGCAGGGGCTCGGGGTCCACACCGCGATGAACCTCGACGGCGGCGGCAGCAGCACGCTCGCCGTGCCCGGCGATCCCCGTCCCACGATCCTCAACACCCCCTCCACCGGGGGCCTCGAGCGGCTGGTCGCGAACCACCTCGGCGTGGTGATGGCGCCCGCCCCCGACCCCGTCGACACCGACCCGAACCCCGCGGACACCGATCCCGCCGACCCCGAGGAGCCCCCCACGGCGTCGGGCTGCGGCTGCACGCACCGTGGTCCCACCGCGCCCCATGGACTCGCCCCCCTCGCCTTGGTGGGCGTGGTGTGGCGGCGGCGACGCGCAGCACCGCCCGCTGGGGGACGGTCACGCGCGCCCGCGATCACGTTGCGCCCGTCCGGGTCCTGAGCCATCCTCCCCACCGGACGGAGGCCCGATGCGTGTGAGCCCGAGCACCCTGATCGCCCCGATCTCCCTGGTGTTCGCCTGCACCGGGCGCGCCCAGGACAGTCCGTCGGACACCGACGCCGTCCCCGATTCCGACTCCGACGCGGTGGCCGCGTCGGTGGTCTGCCCGATGGTCGCCCCCACGCCCCCCGCCTGTGGCTCCGGCCCGGTCGACCGCGCCGCCCTCCTCCCCGGTCCGGGCGCGTCCACCCACGACGCAGCACTCGCCGCCAAGGCCTTGGACCACGACCGCGTGTTTGCCGCGTTCATCACCCACGGAACCGGGCTGAACACCGAGGTGCAGGTGCGGGAGGCAGCGGCCCGCGCCACCCTCCAGGCGTTCGTCGACGGCGAAGGCTGGGATCTGGCCGCCGCCACCGGATCCACGCCCGAGGAGGTCGCCACCCTGTGGACCAAGGTCGCGGGCGCGTACGCCGGGGTGGGCCTCGCCGCCGACGCCTACCGGTACGGGGTGCTCCGGGACGAGGGCGCGGCCTGCGACGACGTCGGGCAAGCCCGCGCCCAGCTCGTCCGCGGGATCGAGGGCCTGCTGCGCAACGTCGAGATCACGGGCACGCCCGGCGTGATCACCCGGGGCCTGTCCCCCACCGACCCCACCGCCTACGGCAGCCTGGTCGAGGTCGTCGACCTGTTCGACGATCAGGGGAATGCCCTTCCTCCCGACAAGACCAACGGCACCTGGCGGGCCGACGTGGGCGGAGACCATCCCGGGTACGTGTGGGAGGACTCCTGCTCACGCGACATGCTCGTCGGGTGGGCCGCCGGGTTCGGTGCCCTCGCCGAGGTGATCGGGGCAGATGACTCGATTCCGTCCGACCTTCGCGACCGGGTGGCCGACGCCGCGCGATCGATCGGGCTCAGCCTGAGGACCGTCCAAGACAGTGGGTACGACCTGGAGATCCGCGACGCAGACGGCCGCATGACCTACCACGGCATCCTGCACGAGGAGAGCGTGGACCGGGTCTACCTGGCCGGCGCGATGAACGGGATGAACGCCGTGATGTCCCTCGGGATCACCGCCGCCCTCGCCCGGGCTTCCCAGGATCCCGAGGCCGCCACCTGGATCGCCGACCAGCTCCTCGCCGAGCGGGACCTCCCCGGTCTGATCGCCGAGTACGTCACGGTGATCGACATCGGGCGCGGCAACAACTACTCCGGCCACAACATGGCGTTCCTCGGGGGTTACCTCGTGGAACGACACCTGTGTGACCCCGCCGCGAGGGCGGCCGTCGGACAGGGCATGAAGGCGCTGTACCACCGCCCCGACCGCGACTGGCAGCCGATCGAGCAAGGGCAGGCGCTGTACGACCTCGTCGCCGCCAAGGCAGCCCTGGATGCCGACGGCACGCTCGACGAGGACGCCGTGTCCCGCATGGTGAGCACCCTCTCCGCGTTCCCCGCCGCGCCCTACTGGGACCTCGGCACCGCCCACTGCGACGCCGACGAGATCGAGGCGGGCGCGTGCCTCGCCGAGGACGGCACGACCATGATCCCCCTCGCCGACGGCCCTGGCCGCAACGACGCGCTCGTGTCGTCCGCCCCGATCCCGTGGTCGATCCGGCCCCCGAGCAACTACCACTGGCGATCCAACCCGTACCAGGTCGATCGCGGAGGAGACGGCACCACGCTGCTGTCGGCCGTCGACTTCCGCTTTGTCCACTGGAGCGCGCGATGGATGACCCGCTGACCCCCGCAGCGCCCACACCCAGGAGCTGGACAGCACGCCTTGGCCTGCTCGGCGTCTACACGGCGCTGTGGATCCCGTTCGCCCTGTGCAGCGGGTTCCTGCTGATCGAGGACGCAGCCGCGATCGTCGTCGTGATGACCTGCGGCATCGGCCTCGTGTTCATGCCCATCCCCACCGGGTTCGTGTACTACTCGGCGGTCGGCCCTGCCGTGCTGCTGATGGCGGCCCGCCTTCGGACCTGGATGGTCGCGCTGATCGCGGTCGCGGGGGTCGCGTTGGTGGCGGGCCTCCCCGCGATGTGGTCGTGGATGGCATGGGACGAGGCGGCCCGCGCGTGGACCGCGCTCGACCGCACCGTGGCGCTCCCCCAGCAACCGTCCCAGCTCCGCATGGTGACCTTCGACGGCCGGGTGGACGAACCGGGCCGCGCACTTGAGATCCTCCCCTGCGAGGAGACATGCCAGCGCCTGCTGTACGACGCCGGCCTCGAGGCGGTCGAGGTGTTCGGATGGAACCGAAGCACCGAGGAGCACCTGTCGATCACCTGGCGGCGCGAGGTGCGGGACGCCTGTCCTCCGGCCTTCGACAACGAACGCCACGCCCTGCCCGCCACCCAGCGCGCGATCGCCCGCGGAGACTGCCTGGTCCCCTCGATCGGCGAGAGCCTCGAGGGCGTCCCCTGGTTCCAGCGCCGCCAGGTCTCGTACAGCGAGCGGAAGAAGCAGTCGAAGGCGTGGGGGGTGTGGGATCCCCAGACCGTCGTGCGCGCCTCCGCCGGACCCGCGGGCACCCCGTACGACGACGCCCCATGGCGTCGAATGGAGGTGCGCGACAAGGTCATCACCGCCCCGTTCTACTTCTACCCGAAGGGCGGCGCGGAGCTTCACATGTCGCTCGTCGCCCACCGAGCCCAGGCGGTTCGCGGCGACG
>JAUHWK010000262.1 GCA_030424555.1 bacterium
CATCGGTGCGCAAGTGGGCGGGCCGTTGGGCCGCTGCCGAGGAAGTTCCATGTTCGAGACCATCACCCGGACCATGCGAAAGGTCTTCGGGGACGCCAACGAGCGCGAGCTCAAGCGCCTTCAGCCCCTCGTGCAGCGCATCAACGAGCGCGAGTCCGCGATGCAGGCGATGTCGGACGAGCAGCTCGCCGCCCAGTCGGTGGTGTTCCGCGAGAAGCTCGCGCAGGGGGCGTCGCTCGACGACATCCTCGTCGACACCTTCGCCGTGGTGCGCGAGGTCGGTCGGCGCACGATGGGCATGCGTCACTACGACTGCCAGCTCATCGGCGGGATGACCATCCACCAGGGCCGCATCGCCGAGATGCGCACCGGTGAGGGCAAGACCCTCGTCGCCACCCTCCCCGCCACCCTCAACGCGCTGGCTGGAAAGGGCGTTCACCTGATCACGGTCAACGACTACCTGGCCGAGCGCGACGCCGAGTGGATGAGCCAGATCTACCGGTTCCTGGGGCTGGAGGTCGGGGTCATCCTGTCCAACGACCGCGATCCGGGCCGCAAGCGGGCGGCCTACGCCGCCGACATCACCTACGGCACCAACAACGAGTTCGGGTTCGACTACCTCCGGGACAACATGAAGTTCCGCAAGGAGGAGTACGTCCAGCGAGGCCATGCCTACGCGATCATCGACGAGGTCGACTCCGTCCTGATCGACGAGGCCCGCACCCCGCTGATCATCAGCGGACCCGCCCAGGGAGACGTCTCCCTGTACGTGGTGGTCGACGCCGTCGTCCCCCTGCTCCAGGTCGATCGCGACTTCACGCTCGACGAGAAGGCCCGCAACACCGCCCTCACCGAAGAGGGCATCGCGCGGGTGGAGGAGCGTCTGGGGATCGACAACCTCTACGATCCCCAGCACATCGAGGCGCTGCACCACGTCACGCAGTCGCTCAAGGCCCACCACCTGTTCAAGCGCGACCGCGACTACGTCGTCGAGGGGGGCGAGGTCGTCATCGTCGACGAGCAGCGCGGCCGCAAGATGTACGGGCGGCGCTGGAGCGACGGCCTGCACCAGGCGGTCGAGGCCAAGGAGAAGGTCGAGGTCCAGCCCGAGTCGCAGACCTACGCCACGATCACGTACCAGAACTACTTCCGCATGTACGACAAGCTGTCGGGCATGACCGGCACGGCGGTCACCGAGGCCGGGGAGTTTGCCGAGATCTACGACCTCGACGTCACCGTCATCCCCACCAACAAGCCCATCGCCCGGCTCGACGCCGAGGACGTGGTCTACAAGAACCAGCGCGGCAAGTTCCGGGCGGTCGTGGAGGAGATCAAGGCGGTCAACACGCGCGGACAGCCCATCCTGGTGGGCACCACCAGCGTGGAGAAGTCCCACCAGCTCAGCCAGATGCTGGCGGCGGCGGGCGTGCCCCACGAGGTCCTCAACGCCAAGCAGCACGAGCGGGAGGCCCACGTCGTCGCCCAGGCCGGTCGGTTCGGCGCGGTCACCATCTCCACGAACATGGCGGGCCGTGGCACCGACATCAAGCTCGGCGGCAACCCCGAGGAGCTCGCCGGCACGGAGTTCGACGAGGAGGCGGATCCGGAGGGCTTCGCCGCAGCCGTCGAGCGCTGGCGCCCGATCTGCGAGGAGGAGGCCGCCAAGGTGCTGTCGGCGGGCGGCCTGCACATCATCGGCACCGAGCGGCACGAGTCCCGCCGGGTCGACAACCAGCTCCGCGGCCGGTCGGGCCGTCAGGGCGATCCCGGGTCCTCGCGCTTCTACGTCGCGTTGGACGATCGCCTCATGCGCCGGTTCGGCTCCGACCGCATCGTGGTGTGGATGGAGCGGATGGGCCTGCAGGACGACGAGGCCATCGAGCAGCGCATGGTCACGCGGGCGATCGAGGGCGCGCAGAAGAAGGTCGAGGCGCACAACTTCAACATCCGCAAGGACCTGTTGGAGTACGACGACGTCATGAACGACCAGCGGCGCGGCGTGTACGACCTGCGTCGTCGGGCGATCGAGGGCGATGGGGTCGTGGAGATGATCGACGAAGCGGTCGAGAACATCTGCAACGACATCATGGACGACTACTGCGAGGAGGGGCTCAACCCCGAGCACTGGAACCTCGACGGCATCCGCGGCAACCTCGAGCGGGTGTTCGGCACCACCTGGGACGACGGCGACGACGTGATCCGGGACCTGGCCCGCGCCGAGCTCGACCAGCGCCTGCGGGGCAGTGCCCGCGCGGCCATCGCCGCCAAGCAGGAGGACCTCGGCGACGACGCCTACGCCCAGGTCGCGCGGATGCTCCTGCTCCAGCTCACCGACAGCCTGTGGAAGGATCACCTCCTCGCGTTGGACCGCTTGCGTCAGGGCGTCGGCGTGCGTGGTTTCGGACAGCGCAACCCGCTGCTGGAGTACAAGCGCGAAGCCTTCCAGATGTACCTGATGATGTCTGCCCAGCGGGACGAGGACGTCGTCACCAAGCTCCTGCGTGCCGAGGTTCGGGCAGAAGCGCCTGCGGCGGCTGCGCCAGGCCCGTCGCCGGCGACCGGTCCGATGGATCTGGACGCGATCCGGGCCCGCATGGCGGCGTCCTCTCAGTCTGCGGCGCCGCCCGCGCCCGCGGCACCCGCACGGCCCGCGGCGGGCGAGGAAGCCCGTGCGTTCGCGGCGGAGCACGGGGTGTCCCGCAACGATCCCTGCCCGTGCGGATCCGGCCAGAAGTTCAAGAAGTGCTGCGGCGGCAAGGCGGCCGCCCCCCCGGCCAACCCGGCCTGATCGGGTCACCGCCTCGGTTTCCCCGTGCGTCTCGGAGCGCGGGGGACCCACCCGGTCCCGCCTGGTGGGTTGAAGCGCTCCCCACAGGCGGATAAGGCCGCCCGGCCGTGGCGACCTCGTCACGGTGTCTTCATCCTCCACGCCGGATTCTCGTGGAGCCCCCGGTGCCTTCCTCCCTCCAGAGGCGGGTCGGGCGTCACGACCGGCGGCAGTTGAACCAAACGGCATCGCCCACCCACGAATGGATTCCGGTGGCCGATGCGGGTGCCAAGCACCCGAAGGAACCCCATGCTCGACATCAGCCTTCGCGACCTCCTTGAGGCCGGCGTCCACTTCGGCCACCAGACCGGTCGCTGGAACCCCCGCATGAAGCCGTACATCTACGGCGCCAAGGACGGGATCCACGTCATCGACCTGCAGCAGACCGCCCGCGGGCTGGTCGATGCCTGCCGCTTCGCGACCGCCGTCGTCGCGTCGGGCAAGCCCGTGCTGTTCGTCGGCACCAAGCGCGCTGCCCGCGACGTCGTCGCCGAGGAGGCCGAGCGTGCGGGCCAGTACTGGGTCAACCACCGCTGGCTCGGCGGCACCCTGACCAACTGGCAGACCGTCAAGAAGTCCATTGAGAAGCTCCGCAAGCTCGAGCACGCCCGCGACGAGGGCCGCTTCAACATGCTCACGAAGAAGGAGGCGCTGCTCGCCACCCGTGAGATCGAGAAGATGGAGCGCACCTTCGGCGGCATCAAGGAGATGAAGGGCCTTCCCGGCGCGATCTTCATCATCGATCCCCGCAAGGAGCACCTCGCGGTGCACGAGGCCAAGACCCTCAACATCCCGATCATCGCCCTGTGCGACACCAACGCGGACCCCACGGGCATCGACCACGTGATCCCCGGCAACGACGACGCGATCAAGGCCGTGCGCCTGTTCACCGCCGCCATCGCCGAGGCCTGCATCGCGGGCCGCAACCAGGCCACCAGCCGTGCCGCGGAGGAGGCGTTCGCCCCGGACGTCGGCGCCGGCCCTGAGGTCGTGGCCAAGCGCTCTGCGCCCGCCGCCGAGGCCCCCGCTGCGGAGGCTCCTGCCGACGAGGCCGAGCCCGCCGCCGACGAGGCGTCCGCCGAGGCCTGATCGTCGCGGGACCGTCGCGGTCTCGTCGCGCTCCGGGGCGGCTCCCGTCGTCCCGGCGTGCGAACCCGCACCCACACCCCAACCCCATGAATCCCTGGGAGAACGCATGTCCGCCAAGTTGATCAAGGACCTTCGTACCCGCACCGGCGCCGGCATCCTCGACTGCAAGAAGGCCCTCGAGGCCAACGACGGCGACCTCGACGCCGCGATCGACTGGCTGCGCCAGAAGGGCATCGCGTCCGCCGCCAAGAAGGCTGGCCGCATCGCCGCGGAGGGCCTCGTCGGCCTGCACCTGTCCGACGACGGCACGATCGGCGGCATGGTCGAGGTCAACTGCGAGACCGACTTCGTCGCGCTCAACGAGGAGTTCCAGGCGCTCGTCGCGAACCTCGCGATGCAGGTCGTCTCTGACGATCCCAAGGCCGTCCGGGACGCCGACGGCGCGCTCATGGACATGAAGTACGTCGCCGATCCCACCATCACGGTGCAGGAGCGGATGACCGCGGCCGTCGCAAAGATCGGCGAGAACATCCAGTTCCGTCGCTTCGTGCGCCACACGGTGCCCGCCGGCAAGATCCAGTCCTACGTCCACGCGGGCGGGAAGATCGGCGTCCTGGTCGAGCTCGCCACCGAGGCCGACACCTCCACCGACGCGTTCGAGGCCTTCGCCAAGGACATCGCGATGCACGTCGCGTCCGAGGCGCCGCGCTTCCTCACCCGGGACGAGGTCTCCGAGGACGACGCCGAGGCCGAGCGCAAGGTCCAGATCGCGCGCGCGATCGAGGAGGGCAAGCCCCAGAACATCGCCGAGAAGATGGTCGAGGGCCGGATGCGCAAGTGGTTCCAGGAGGTCTGCCTCCTCGACCAGCCCTTCGTGAAGGACGACAAGCAGACCATCACGGCGCTCGTCGCCGCCACCGGCAAGGCGCTGGGTGCGGACATCGCGATCACCGGGTTCACCCGCTTCGAGGTGGGCGAGGGCCTGGAGAAGCGCAGCGAGGACTTCGCGGCGGAGGTCGCGGCCGCGACTGCGTCGGCCTGAGCATTCGGCGGGAGAGGGGAGACGCTCTCTCGCGGTGCTCGAGTCGCTGGGTTTGATGGAGCCTCTCGTGGACTTGGGTCTGCGGGAGGCTCCTTGTGTGTGGGGGGGGGGGCTTGTCGGGCGGGATGGACGAAACGTCAGCTTGGGCGGTGTGGGTCCGTCTTGGGGTTGGTGGGAAGACGGGATCGCTTGGATGGGACTTCGGCGTGATCGCGTTGTGCTCGCCTGAGATATGGCACGTAGAATGAGGTCGTTGGCCGGACGTCGGACTGATCGCCGTGGGTTTGCTGAATGTCGTGTGGGTTCGGCTTGGAGTTGGCGGGCAGGGAGGATACCTTTGAGGGGACGTCGGCCTGATCGCCGGGGGTTTGCCAGGTCTCCGCTTACGCTCCGCTTTGGCTGCACCCCCGGCGCGGCCTCCTGACGAAGGGTTCGGATGGTGTCCGGCTGTCGGCGTCTCTCCCCCCCTTTTTGGAGGGTAGGACCGGGTCGCCGTGCGTCGGGCCTACGGCCGCTCCGCCCGGCGACGCTTGGTTTTCGTTGTTCCAGCGTTGGGGTGGACGTGGGGGAGGGACGGTTGGTTGTGGCGGGGCCATTGGGTTGCCCAGCAGGATGGTTGGTGCTCCGAGGCGTCTTCTTGGCTTCGGTTTCGTCTGGGATTTGGCGGGCAGGGGTGAACCCTTTGACGGGACGTCGGCCTGGTCGCCTTGGGTTTGCTGAGTGTGGTGTGGGTTCGTCTGGGATTTGGCGGGCAGACGCGATCCCTTTGAGGGGACGTCGGCCTGATCGCCGGGGGCTTGCCAGGTCTCCGCTTACGCTCCGCTTTGGCTGCACCCCCGGCGCGGCCTCCTGACGGAGGGTTCGGGC
>JAUHWK010000263.1 GCA_030424555.1 bacterium
CCTCCTCGACGCCCGAGACCCCCGCGACCGGGGCTACACCACGGTCGACATCCTCGAGGACGACGCCGTCCGGCAAGGCATGAAGGCCTACGCCCAGTGGCCCACGTTCCCCCAGGTGTGGGTGGAAGGTGAGTTCCTCGGGGGGGCCGACATCGTCGAGGAGATGCACGAGCGCGGCACCCTCGCCGCCGGGCTGGGGGTCAAGGCGCGCGCCGGGGGCTGCACCCTCTTCCTCACGCCCGAGGCCCGCGGCCGGATCCGCGCGATCCTCGCCGGTCGCACCCACACCCTGCGCCTGGTGGTCGACGAGCAGTTCCAGTACCGGTTCGAGCACGTCGACACCCCGGCCCCCGCCGACCACACCGTCGAGATCGGCGACATCGTGCTCGTGCTCGACCCCGCCAGCGCCCGGCGCGCCGACGGGATGACCATGGACTACGTCGAGGACGACTCAGGAGCCGGCATGGTGGTCGACAACCCCAACGAGCCCGCGCCGGTGCTTCCGCTCGACGTCGAGGCCTACGCCGACTGGAAGGCCCAGGAGCCCCACCTCCTGCTCGACGTGCGCACCCCCGAGGAGCGCGCGATCGCGGTGATTCCGGGCGCCCGCCTGCTGGACGAGGACACGGCCACCTGGCTCGGGGAGCAGCCGCGCGACACACGCCTCGTGTTCGCGTGCCACCACGGCGTCCGCAGCCTGGTCGCCGCGGAGCACTTCGCACGGCAGGGCTTCACCGAGGTCTTCAACCTCGAGGGCGGGATCGACGCCTGGTCCCGTTGGGTCGACCCGTCGGTGCGGCGCTACTGAGCCCGACCGATTCAGGCCGATCCTGACCGGGACCGGCCGCGCCCCCCATCCAAGCCGTTCCCGACCGCGCTGCCGAACCCAGGCGTGGCCCGTGGGTTCCGTGCCTACGGACTGGGGACCGTGCCGTCGTGGTACAGGTCGGCGATCGCCTGATCGCCGGCGTCCATCGCGTCGCTCGTGCCGCCGCGTACCGTGCTGATCACGGCGTCGTCGCCGACGGCGAACCCGAGATCGGTCTCCTGCCACAGGGTCTGGTAGCGCCAGGTCGAGCCATCGGGCTGCTCGATCCACACGTCGATCGAGTAGCTCTGGTAGAGCACCGCGTTGCCCTTGTCCCCCGGCCAGCTCTCCTCGAACCACGACCGGCTGTAGAACGCCACGCGCTCCTCGCCGTCCTCGTCGGTGAACTCGACCCAGCGGAAGGTCTTGAACAGCTCCATGTCCGCCTTGAGAAGCAGGTTCTCTCGGCGGAGGTCGTTGATCGTGTCGAGGATGGGACAGCCCTCGTCACGGCCGACGAAGCAGCCGGGATCCTTCGGGGCGTTGAACGTTCGGATGTAGCGGGTGGCGGTGGGCTCGGCGGGCACCTGATCGGCCTCGACCTGCAGCCGCGCGTGGTCCTCGATCGACCAGGGGCTCGCGTGGGCCAGCGACAGGTTGACCGTGCCGTCGATCGGGCGATCCGGACGCACGATGTCGGAGACCTGCTCCTCGGTGAGCGGCTCGATCTCCCAGCTTCGATCCACCGGCTTGGCGCTCGCGAGATCGGGCACGGAGGCGATCTGGCGCTCGAGGTTGTGCAGCGCCACGGCGCGCGCCTCCTCATCGGCGACGGTGTCGCCGCCCCACGCTCCGTACAGGAACCCACTGAGCTCGGCGAGGTCCTCGGGGGCCTCGACGACCTTGCCACAGCCGGCCCCGATCGCCAGCAACAGGGTGAGGCTTGCAATGCGGATCATGACAGGCTCCTGGGGGCCGCGTCGGGAGGATGCGAGCCGCTGGGCGACGAAGTGTACCAGACCCTGACGGCGACAGGGTCGAACGCGTGCGGTCGGTGGCAGCGTTTGACGGGCCGTCGACACCCGGTACCGATACCGAGCCGACCGGAGGGGCCATGCCCGTCACCCATCGCCAGACCGTCCTCCCCGGCGTCACAGTCCAGGATCTGTGGGACTGGCACCAGCGGCCTGGCGCGTTCGAGCGGTTGATCGCCCCGTGGCATCGCGTCCGGTTCGACGGCGACCCCCTGCAGGCGGCAGGCGGCCTCGTCGAGGGCGCCGTCGCGTCGTTCCAGGTGTCCGTCGGTCCTGTCGAGCAGACGTGGGAAGCCGTCCACCACGACATCCAGCCACCGCATGGGTTCTCGGACACCGCCCGCCGCGGCCCGTTCGCCCGGTGGACCCACGTCCATCGCTTCGAGGACGGTCCCCAGGGTGCCATCCTGGAGGACCAGGTGGACTGGGCCCCCCCGTGCGGTCCACTCGGCCTCCCCGCCACACCCTCGCTGCGCCGCAGCGTCGAGGCGATGTTCGCGGTGCGCCACCAGGTCACGGCCGACGACCTCGCAGACCACGCCGCGTTCGCCGATCGGCCCCGCCTCCGGGTGGGGATCACCGGCCCCTCCGGCTTGGTGGGACGGGCGCTCTCCGCCTTCTTGCGGACCGGCGGCCACACCGTCGTGCCGTTCACCCGGCGTGCAGGACGCCCGGGATCCATCGTCTGGGATCCCCGCGGCGCCGGGGTCGACCCGCACGATCTCGAGGGCCTCGACGCGATCGTTCACCTCGCCGGGGAGCCGATCGCCCAGCGCTGGACGACCCAAGCGCGCGACCGCATCTTCGGCAGCCGCACCGACGGCACGCGCGCCCTCGCCGAGGCCATGGCCGCCTGTGCGCAGGGGCCCAAGGTGCTGATCAGCGCGTCCGCGTGCGGCTGGTACGGCGATCCCGACGGGGTCGTCGACGAGTCCAGCCCCCGTGGCGAGGGCTTCCTCGCCGACACCGCAGACGCGTGGGAGCGGGCCGCCGGTCCCGCGCGCGCAGCGGGCGTTCGGGTCGTCCATCCGCGGATCGGGCTGGTGATCAGCGGCCAGGGCGGCGTGCTCACCCCGATGCTCCCCGCCTTCCGCATGGGCCTGGGCGGACCGATCGGCCGAGGCACCCAGGGGTTCCCGTGGGTGGCGCGCGACGACCTCGTCCGGATGATCCACGCCGCCATGTGGGACGAGACCTGGTCCGGCCCGTTCAACGCCGTCGGCCCGTCCCCATGCGACCAGCGCACGTTCGCGCGCACTCTCGGTCAGGCCCTGCGTCGCCCGGCCTTCGCCCCGGTGCCGGGTCCTGCCGTGCGCCTGCTGGGAGGCGACGCCGGACGGGCCTTGCTCCTCGGCGGACAGCACGTTCGGGCTGGCGTCCTGCACGCGCGCGGGTTCCGGTGGCGTCACCCCGAGCTCGGCGCGCTGCTGCGGCGCGAGACCGGGCGCCCGGAGGCATGAGCATGTCGACCGACCCCTCCTTCTGGTTGGACCGCTGGGCCCAGGGCGAGACCCCATGGCAACGCGACGCGCCCCACCCGTGTCTGGTCGCCCACGCGTCCGGGTTCGGGCTCGACCAGGCACCCCGGGTGCTGGTCCCGCTGTGTGGCGCCACGCTCGATCTCGCCTGGCTCCGTGCCCAAGGCGCCCACCCGGTGGGCGTCGAGCTGTCCCCGATCGCCTGTGCTCGCTTCTTCGATCGGCACGGCCTGCCCGCCGTGCGCACCGAGGTCGGCCCGTTCACCGCATGGTCGGCCGATGACATCACCATCCTGCAAGGCGACGTGCTGCACCTCGGGGCGTCCGGCCTCCCCGCGTTCGACGCCCTGTACGACCGGGCGGCCACGATCGCCCTGCCCTCGCCGCTCCGCCACGAGGTCGCGGCCGTGATCGCGTCCCAGATGGTGGCCGGGGCTCCGGGGCTGCTGATCACCCTGGACGATCCCTCCCGCGGCGACGAAGGGCCGCCGTTCCACGTCGGCGAAGCGGACGTCCGGGCCGCGTGGGCCCGCCACGCCGTGGTCGCGGCCCGTGAGCCGGTCGAGGGCCAGTCAGCCTCCGAGGCCGTGTGGTGGCTCACCCTCGGCTGACGCGCTGGCACCGCCTGCCCGCGGCGTGTGAAGGGACCGTCCCGCGCCCCCAGGAGGCCGACGTGCACCCGGTGCTGACCCCCGACACCCCTGTGCCCGACGCCACCGGCGCGCCCGTCGTCGACCTCGCGGACCTCGCCACCGACGACCCGTCCCGCCTCGACCGCGCCGCCGCCGCCCTGCACGCGGGGTACGGCACGCTCGGGCTGGTCACGATCACGGGCCACACGCTCGATCGCGCCGAGGTCGACGCGCTGTACCAGACGTTCGAGGCCGTGTGCGCGCTGCCCGAGGACACCAAGCGCCGCTACCACCGCGACGACCTCTGGTTCCAGCGCGGGTGGACGCCCCCCAACACCGAGCGCGCCGTGGTCGCGGGCGGGCAGCCCGACTTCAAGGAGTGCTGGTTCGCCGCCCCCCGTCCCACCGATCCCGAGGCCCGGCTGGGGTGGCCGGAGCTGTACGCGGACAATGTCTGGCCCGAGGGCCACGACGCCTTCCGCACCCACCTCGTCGGCGTGGGCGTCGCGCTGCACGACGTCGGACGCCTGCTGCTCACCGGATGCGAGCGTGCGCTCGGGCTGGACACGGGCATCTTCTCCGCCTTGCTCGACGGTGCCGCCCACGTCACGCGTGTGCTCCGCTACCTCCCGCTCGACGCCCAGCAGACCCAGGCCGACGTGCTGTGGGGTGAGGAGCACACCGACTTCAACCTGCTGACCCTCCTCGCCGGCGGCCGCTTCCTCGACCCGCAGGGTCGCCCCACCCCCGCGCCCGACGATCGGGCCGGGTTGTACCTGCGGACCCGCCCGTCCGCCGACCACCCCCGGGGGCGCATGGTCAAGGGCCGCCCGCCCGCGGGCCACCTGGTCAGCCAGGTCGGACAGCAGCTCGAGATCCTCACGGGCGGCGCCTTCCAAGCCACCCCCCACGTGATCAAGGCCCCCGCGTCCCCCGGCTACACACGGGCCAGCGTCGCCCACTTCCTGCACGTCCACGCCGAGCGCGTCCTGGCCCCGATCGGCCCGTTCCGCACGCCTGAGCTGCTGGAGACGTGGCGCCCGCCGGTGCTCGCCGGCACCTACGGCGTCAAGACGCTCGTGGACATCGGCCTCGCCCCGCCCAGCGCCCTGGATCGGCTCGGCTACCGCGCCTACGACCGCCTCGCGGCGATCCGCGCCGACGGGGAGTGGTAGCGCCCCGCACGGGAGGCACACCACGCCAGACAAGCCCATCCCGCCGCGCAGGCGTGGCCCCGCACCGACCGGCGCGGCCCACGCCCCGCACAGGGCTCAGGCCTGACGCCGCCGACGCAGGAGCAACAGACCCGCCATCACGGCCAGCCCACCGGCCGGTGCGCCGCCCTGGCTGCAGCGAGCTCCGGTGCCACCACCGCGAACCTGCACATCGCACACATCGCCGAGGCCGTCGCCGTCCTCATCGGGCTGCACGCCATCGATGCGGGGGTTGGGCTCGGATGGACAGTTGTCGCACAGGTCGCCGACCCCGTCCCCATCGCGATCGTCCTGGAGCGGATCGTACACGTCGGGACAGACGTCGCACAGGTCTCCGATGCCGTCGACGTCGACGTCCGACTGGTCCTGGTTCTTGACCGTCGGGCAGTTGTCGCAGACGTCGCCGAGCAGGTCGCCGTCCTGATCCAGGTTCTCCGGATCGGGCTCGGTGCGGCACAGGTCGCACACGTCGCCGACGTTGTCCTGGTCCGCGTCCGACTGCGACTGGTTCTCGTCGATCGGGCAGTTGTCGCAGGCGTCGCCGAGGCCGTCGGCGTCACCGTCCAGCTGGAGCGGGTCCGCATCCTCCGGACAGATGTCGCACCGGTCGCCCACCCCGTCGCCATCGGCGTCCTGGTCATCGATGACCGGGTCGTTC
>JAUHWK010000264.1 GCA_030424555.1 bacterium
CTCCTCGGCCGGGCGCCCGCCCCTCCCCTGGCCCCTGCCCCCGCGGTGGGCGATGGCGGGAGGAGACGGTCGTTCCCCGGACCCCGATGCCTCGCTCCGCCCCCAGCCCGCGTCCCATCCAGCGATCCCGCCTCGTCGGTGGGTTGGCGGTGGTGCTGCTTGCCCTCGTGCTGTGGGGGCTTGCGCAGGACCAAGCCCCTGCGGAGGCGGTGCCGTACACCGCGGTCGTCGACCCGATCGACGGACACCAGGCCTGTGTGGTCGCCGAGGGAAGCGACGGGCCGTCCCCCGCCGTGCGGGCGGTGATCGACGCGATCGACGCGGACGACCGGTCCTCCGCTGGACGTCCCCGGCCGCTCCACACCCTGCGGTGCCCCCTGCCCCCCGAGGTGGCCGAGCGCGCCGGCACCGGGACCGCCCGCCTCGACCGGGTCGACGGCTCGCTGTTCGAGGTCGCCACGATCGTGGACGGGGCGGCGGTGGTGCCCGACCACGGCGGCGTGCGCACGGGCACGCTGTACCTGGATGGGTTCTCCCCGGCCGACCTGCACATCGACGGCGGGGTGTGCCGGGTGTCACCGCCCATCGCCCGCGCGGAGCTGTCGGGCACGGTCGGTCCGCTGCGCCCAGGGGACGCGGCCCGTGTCGCGGTCCAGGGCTGCGGTGGCCACACCCCCGTCGAAGAAGACGGCGCCTTCTTCCTATACATCGAACCGGGTCCCTGCACCGTGTTCGCGGTCCGTACCGACGGGGACCACCCCGTGCGCTCCGATCCGGTCTCGCTGGACCTGGCCCCTGGGGAAGACGTGGTCGTCACGCTTCGGCTCCCCACCTGGACGGTCGCCACCCCGGGCGCGTTCCTCGGCCGAGGCCCCGACGTCCCCACCATGCTCGACCGGGTCGATCCCGCTGGGCCTGCCTACGCCGCCGGGCTGCGGGACGGCGATCGGGTCACGGCGGTGGACGGCCAAGCGGTCGACGACCTGTCCCCGTGGGAGGCGCTCGACCTGCTCCAGGGTCCGCCCGGCTCCACCGCCACCTTCCAGATCGAGCGCGACGGGATCCCCCAGACCATCACGGTGCCCCGCCGCTGACCGCCCTCACACGCCGTCGCTGTCGCTGTCGCTGTCGGCGTCGCTGTCCTGCTCGCGAGAAAGGGTCAGCGACGTCACCCCGCTCGGGTCCATCCGCGCATCGAACGACACCGACGACGCGCCCTCCGACCCGCCCCGCAGGTGGACCCGGATCGCGACGACCGGCCGCCCCGGCTTGCCGGCCACCCGCAGCGCAGGGAAGGTGTCGACCACCGCTTCGGCGGGTTGCTCCGCATCGAAGGTCCACGACAGGCCGCCCGAGCGGTCGCGTTGGGTGGTCACGGTTCCCTCCCAGGGCGCCCCCGCCACCAAGCGTCCATCGTCCGTCGCCAGCACCGCCTGGGCGCGCTGGACCAGCACGTCGGCGCCGCAAGGGACCAACGACTGGTTCACCACCAGACACGACGGCACACAGTCGGGCCGGTTCACCTTGCGGGCCGAGCCCGGCTCGACGGTCACCGAGCCCGACAACGCCGCGACGGTCCCATCGTCCCAGCGCACCGCGATCCCGTCAAACGCCGGCGCGACCTGTGCCACCACCTCCGTGCCGGTCACGCCCTCGACGGCCCGCCCGTCTGAGATCTTGAGGTTGGCTGCGGGGCAGGCATCGCCACACGCGGCGAGCCCGAGGGTCCCCACGCACCCGGCGAGGCCGATCCAGATCGTGCGGCGCATCACGGCGCCGGCAGGTCGAACGGCCGCACCGGATCGACGGCCGCCACGTTGCCCGCGACGTCGGTGATGGAGAGGACGACGGCGATGTCGTCCCCCGTGACCGGCACGATCGTCGGCACGAGGTCTGTCACCGGGATCGGATCGCCCACCGCCACGGTGAACCCGCCCGACGCGGCCTCGAACACGAACTGCTGCGGCGCCACCGTCGCGCCCTGCTCCGCGAGCGCCTCGATCGACCACGCGGCCGCGGTGCCGTCCGCCTCGGTCAGCACGATCTCGGTGGGGGCGAGGGCGCCGTCCAGCAACAACGTCGCCTGGAGCGCCTCGCCGTCGCCCAGATCGACCGCCACCGTGGCAAACCTTCCGGACGAGACCGCCAACAGCGTGGCGATCGCCCCCCCGTCCTCGACCGCGTCGGCGGTGAGGCCGAGGCTGAATAGCTGCATCCCCGCCTGGGTGTCGAGCGCGGTGAGGCCGCGTGAGCGCAAGCCCGCCATGCCGTACAGCGTGAAGGTTCCGGCCCCGTCGCCCCCCCGCCCCAGCGCCAGGTACCCGTCGGCAAACCCGACGTCGTCGGAGGCATCGAGGTCGAGCACGACCACCTCGAACGGCCCCTGCGCGGCCCGCTCCACCCCGGTGAGCGAGGCCTGCGGCGGGGCGGTGTCGGTGGTGGCGAGCGCCTGCTGCACCGAGCCATCGCCCGCGTCGACCGCCCGCCCGATGGTCTCGGCGAAGCGGCCCACCTCACCGACCTCGAACCGCAGCGAGGACTCGAGCGTGAGGTTCACGCCGAGGGTGTTGTCGTCGTCGAACGTGGGAGACAGCGCGATCCGGTGGTCGCGGATCGCGTCGCGCACCGCGGAGGCTTCGTCGGCGACGCCCGAGCGCTCCAGCTGCAGGAGCAGGTCGCCGAGATCCACGTACCGGGCCACCGATCCGGCCTCCGGAGCGCCGTACACCAGGCTGCCGGACACCGCGCGGTTGATCTGCCGCCACCACGTCGCCTGATCGGACGCTTCGGCCGCCGACTCCGCCTCCGCGAGGTCGTCGAGCAGATCCTCCAGAGCCTCATCGAGCCACCACGCGCCCAGCCGGGCCGTGTACTGCCCGTTGCGGCCCGCGTAGGCCTTGCCGTAGGCATCGACGACCTCGGCTGCGAACACCTCGGGCGCCACCGCCACGCCCTTTCGGGGCTTGAGTGCTTGCATCACCCCGTCGTAGGGCCAGCCGGCGCCGGGCTCCAGCTCCGGGCTCGCGACGACGATGTCGGCCACCTCGGGCATCGCGACGAGCGTGGACTGGCTCGCCATCAAGCACGCGTCGAACCCCACCACGTCCACCCGACGCCGGTTTCCAAACGCCTTGCCGATCGCGCGCGCCGCATCGTCCACCCGCATCGCGCCCTTTCCGTCGGTCTTGTCGGTCGCGAAGATCGTGCCGCCGCCGTGGTCCCACATCACCAGCGCGTTGTGGTCCGTCTGGCGGTCGGCCACCACCGTGGCGAACCGCTCCAGCGTGTCCGGATCGCCCATGTCGAGCTCGCCCCACACCTCCAGTTCCTCGACCTCCGAGCCCACGATCCGCAACAGACGGGCGTCCTCGAACAGGCCGATCGCCTTGGGCTCGGACACGTCGAATGCCCCGCGCGGGCTGCGGTCAAGCAACACCAGGACCTCGGCCCCCGCCGGCACGCCCGCATCCGTGAGCTCGTCCAGATCGCGGGTCGCGTACGGATCGAGGTTGTTGTCGGCCGCCATGTACACGCCGACGGTCCAGCCCTCGTCGAGGGGGATGTCTGGGGTGCAGGCCGTCCAGCACGGCAGGCCCATGGCCCACGTCCACCGCATCCACGCCATCCCGGCCTCCTCGCGCGGCACATCCTAGCCGGGTCCCCCGAGGACGACGCCCGCGATAGGGCCGACCCGAGGCCCCATGTCCGATCCCGACCGCGCATTCGTCCGCACCTTCCTCGCCACCGCGTTCGCCGCGATCGCCCTGTGGGCCGCGCCGATCGTGGCGACCGATGCGTACGGCACGTTTCGCGCGATGGGGGTGCCCACGTCGGACTGGCCCACGCGCGCCTGGACCCGCGTCGCCGCCGCCGAGCGCCTGATCGACCCCCGGTGCGACGTGGTCCTGCTGGGGACCAGCCAGGTGGTGTTCCTGTACGGGGTAGAGCCGTTCGAGGTGAACGGCCTGACCTTCTGCAACGCGGCCATGGGCGGCGGCACGATGGCCGAGATGGAGGCCGCAGCGCGCCTGCTGGTGCGGGAGGGCCGGGCCAAGCGGGTCCTGCTGTTCCTCGACCTGCTGATGTTCCACGACGGACGCGGGTACCGCGAGGACTTCGCCGTCTCCCGAATGCAGCGCAGCCGATCGACGCTCACGTACCTGGCCTGGAACGCCACCAGCTGGGGTGCGTTCGTCGAGACCGCCCACGCCTACGGGTTCGAGAGCCCGCTGTGGGCCCGCGACCACCTCGACCCCGCGCCCCACGTCGCGGTCCACGTCTCGACCAAGGGCTTCCTGCATCGCCAGGACCTGCTGCGATCCTTCGACACCATCGACGACAGCCTGGACGCCCTGCGCCGCACCCTGCGGATCCTGTCGCGGGGCCAGCGCGAGGTGTTGGTCGCCTTGCCGCCGATCCACGCCATCCACCACGAGAACTACCGAACCACCGGCCTGTGGACCCTGTACGGCCGGTGGAAGCGCGAGGTGGCCGGCGTGCTCGCCCAGGCCGATCCCCCTGTCCGCGCCTGGGACTTCCAGCGCTACCACGACCCCGCCACCTCCCCGCTCCCGTTCGACCGCTTCGCCGACCTCAACCCCTGGTGGTTCGACGCCGTCCACCCCAGCCAGGCGATGGGCAAGGCCGTGCTCAGCCGCATCGGCGACGACCTGTACCCCCGCCGCGCGTCCACCCCGTGGGACCGGGACTTCGGCGTCCCGCTCACCCCCGCGAGCGCCGAAGCCGACCTCGCCCGCCGGGAGCACGACCGCACCCGCTGGATGGTGGAGCAACCCACCCAGATCGCCGTCTACCGCCAGCTCGTCGCCACCGTGCTCCAAGAGCGCCCAGAGCTCGCCGAGGAGTGGGACCGACACGCTCAGGCGCTCGGCCAGACCGCCGAGCCCATCGCGCCCGCCTCCCATCTCTCCCAGCCGCCCCCGCCCCGCCGTCGCCGCTGACCCGCCCTCGCCCCCACCCCACCACAGGGCTAGCGAACACCGCCCCCCGGAGGACGCCATGGCCTGGAGCCTCGTCGACGCACCGCGCCTGACCGACCGCACCCTCGTCGTCACCGGGGCCAACAGCGGGCTGGGGCTGATCACCACCTGCGAGCTCGCCCGCCTCGGCGCCCACGTCGTGATGGGGTGCCGCAGCCCCGCCCGCGCCCAGGAGGCGATGGACCGGGTCCGCGACGCCGTGCCCGGCGCCCGCGTGTCCTTCGAACGCCTCGATCTCGCCGATCTCGCCAGCGTCCGCGCGTTCGCCGAGGCCGTCACGGCCCACCCCACCCTCCACGGCCTGGTCAACAACGCCGGCATCATGGCGATCCCCCGTCGGGAGACCACCGACGGGTTCGAGATGCAGATCGGCACCAACCACCTCGGCCACTTCGCCCTCACCGCCCAGCTGTTTCCCGCGTTGGAGGCCGGAGAGGGGCGCATCGTCCACGTGACGAGCATGGCGCACGCGATGGGGCGGATCCGGCCGGACGATCCCATGGGCACGCAGTTCTACGAGCGGTGGATGCAGTATGGGTTCAGCAAGCTCGCCAACCTGCTGTTCCACTACGCCCTTGCCCGCCGTCTCGCGGTCCGGAACGCCCCGGTGATCTCGGTCGCCGCCCACCCTGGCTACGCCGACACCAACCTCCAGCACGTCGGCCCCGAGATGGACGGATCCTCGCTGTCGCAGGCCGTGATGCGCCTCGCCAACGCCTGGGTGGCCCAATCCGCCGCCGCCGGCGCCGAGCCCCAGCTCCGCGCCATGGTCGACCCCACCGTCCGCAACGGCGACGTGTTCGG
>JAUHWK010000265.1 GCA_030424555.1 bacterium
AGTAGGTCTGGGCATCGGTGCTCAGGACCTCATCGATCGACCCGTTGCAGTTGTTGTCGATGCCATCGCACACCTCGGCGGCCGACGGGTTGACGTTGGGATCGGCGTCGTTGCAGTCCGTGTTGTTGTCGGAAGCACCGAGGATGCCGCAGGACTCGCTCGCGACCGACTGCACCAAGGTGGAGCCAAAGCCGTCTTCGTCGCCGTCGACGTAGCACAGCTCCTGACCATCACAGTTGCTGTCGATGCCGTCCGCGGGCTGCTCGATCATGCCCGGGTTCACCTGCGGATCGTTGTCGTCGCAGTCGTCGGGCTGGCTGGACGTGGCCGCCGAGCCGTTGTTGCAGTTGAGATCGTTGTCGTTCTCGTACGCCACGAAGCCGCCGATCGGCTCCTCGCCAAACCCATCGTCGTCACGATCGATGTAGCAGAGGTCGCCACCATCGCAGTCCTGGTCGATGAAGTCCGCCACGAACGCCGTGCTGCGGTCCGCCTCGCTCTCCTCCAGGTCCCGACCAGCGAGCGGCGCGTGGGTGAGCGCCTCGAGCGTGATCAGGGGGTAGCGGGTGGCATCGTTGTCGTTGCAGTCCGTGCCGAACGGCGACAGCGACGTGTCGGAGGGGCAGGTCTGGCGACCTGACAGCGCCTCGAGCGGATCGCCGAATCCGTCCCCGTCGTTGTCCCGGTAGAACACCCGCGGCGTGATGTTGTTGTCCGGGATGTTGTCGCAGTCGTTGTCGAGGCCATCGCAGATCTCGGGCTGCCCGGGGTTGCGCAAGCGCTCGGTGTCGTCGCAGTCCGTGTTGTCGAACACCCAGAACTGGTTGATTGGCGGGCTGGTGGGCTGCTGTCCGGGACAGAGCTCCGGGGCATCCGTGGAGTCCGTGGGGTCGTCGTAGCCGAAGCCGTCCCCGTCGCGATCCAGGAAGTACTTGACCTCGAAGTCGTCGACGATGCCGTTGCAGTCGTTGTCGACGTCGTCGCAGTCGTCGTAGGCACCCGGGAACACCGTGTTGTCGTCGTCGTTGCAGTCGTAGGTGTCGACCCAGCCGTCGTTGTCGGCATCGACGGCCCCCGAACCGAGACCGCCGAAGGCGCCCACGTCGATCCGGCTACCACCCACGTCGGTCATGGAGGGGTCTCCCGCGTCGATGCACGGCGAGCTCAGCCGGAGAGAGAACTGCCAGGAGGCGAACAGCGCGGGGTTGGCGTCGTCCGGGTAGTACACGAACTCCGGATCCACGAACAGGTTGTCGGACTGGTTGACCACGGTCTTCGCCAGGTCGCCGGCGAAGAAGTCGTTGGCCTCGTAGCCGTCGAAGCAGTTGTACTGGATCGCATTGGCCGGGCGGAACGTGGACGGAATGTTCGTGCCGAACACGCCGACCCCACCGTCGCGGGTCAGGATGTTGTTGCGGAAGTCCATCCCGCTCCCGTCGAGGAGGACGGTCCCTGCCTCGACCTCTCCGCCCGTGGCCACGAACGTGTTGTTCATGACGACCGGCTCCGTGTACGCCGTGACGAAGTCCTCGCGGCGCAGCGCCAGGGAGGAGCCGTAGTCGAGCGTGGCAGACTGCACGAACACGTTGTTGGAGAGGGTCGTGGTGGTGTCCTCGGCGTAGATGTCGCCACCCTCCCAGACCGCATCGAGCGGGATGCCGCCGTCGTAGGAGAACGTGGCGCTGTTGGCCACGAACAGGTTGCGCTGAGCCGTGAGGACCGAGGCCTCGGCGTAGATGGCGCCGCCGTCCTCAGCCCCCCCCTCGCGGAAGATGCTGTCGGTGACCGTGAGGTTGGTGCGGCGCAGCGTGCCGCCGACCTCCGCGCCGATCGCATACAGCGACCCACCGTACGCCATCTGGTTCTTGCGGAAGTGCGTGTTGGTGACGGTGGCCGAGGTCACGCCGCGCAGGTGGACCACACCGCGACCATGGCCATACGCCCCGGAGGACAGGGACACGGTGTACCGGCCGATGTTGCTCACGAAGAACGAGTCGTCGATGCCGACGAAGGTGGCCCGGTCCGCGTACACGGCGGCGCCGTCGACCGCGAAGGACCAGCCCTGCACCTGGGTGCGAAGCATCTCGAAGTTGGCGTTGGGACGCACGGTGACGGCGCGCAGCGAGAGGTAGTGCAGGATCTCGGCGAGGCTCTCTCCGGCCGTGTCTTGCAGCACGTCCGAGATGTACTCACACACGGGATCGGCGCCGTCTGCGAGGGCGTTGCCATCGTTGTCCAGGCCGTCTTCACACAGGAACTCCGCCTGGCGCAGGACCACGTTCTCGATGCGGAAGAGGTTGGACTGGCCGACCGATGGGGCGGCGACCTCGAACATCGTGACCACCGGCAGCACGTTGGCAAACAGGCTGCCCACATCCTGGAGCACGTCGAACGTGATGATCACGTCGTCGACAATGTCGCCGTCTGCGATCTCGCGCGGCGGGACAGTGCCCTGGATGGTGAGCCCACCGCCCGCGGCCTCGATGACCTTGGTGGAGGTCAGCGTGTACTCGCCGGGAGACACGACGATGGTGTCGTTGGCGGCCGTGGCGTTCGCCTGATCGATCGCGGCGGACAGCGTGGTGAAGTCCTGCGGCACCCGCAGGGTGGCGGCCTCCGCGGAACCGGTCAGCATGGTCAGGAGAAGAAGCGTCATCGCGTCCTCGTGGGGGGGGGCGTGCGCGCCACGAGGGGTGGCGCAGGTCGCCGCCACCATACCCGATGCCGTGGAAAGCCCGAAAGGCTTTCACAAGCGGCACCCACCCAGGCGCCGAGATGGCCGGATCGCCCACCCACGACGGCCCTGCTCAGCCGGCGGACACCTGGCCTTCGTCCGTCGTGGGCTCGCGCACCGACAGGGACACCAGGGCGCCACCGAGCTCCCGCAGGGTGTCGACCCGCACCACCCGGGCGCGCGTCGCATCCGTCGCAAGGCGCTCGATGATCTCTGGCGGGCGTGGTGCGCGGCCTTCCGCGTCCTGCACCATCTCCAGGTGAACGGTGGGCACCGGCGCCTCGGGATCCAGCGCGATGCGCCGGATCATCGGGCGGATGTCGATGGTCTTGTCGACCCGGAACCGCTTGCGCCCGCGGCGCTTCTTGGCCGACCGGACGACCTCGATGCGCTCGGCTCCCCGCAACGCCTCGACCCGGTCCTGCAGCGCGCCGAGGTCCTCGCCGGGGAGCGCCAGCTTGTACACGCCCCCCTGCGCGACGGCCATCAGGGCCGGTGCCGACAGCGACACCTCCCATGCGTCCAGGACGTCGAACCCCTCCGGCACGGTGCCCCGCAGGCGCTCCGCCCAGGTGGCGACGTCGACCCGGTCGACGAAGGTGACATCCAGGTAGTCGCCCACGCTCGCCTCTCCGACGGGCGAGCCATGGCTGAACGCCAGCTTGGGGTGCGGATGGAACCCCTGGCTGTACGCCAAGGGCGTGCGGACCCGGCGCAGGGATCGCAGCCACGCGGTCATCGCCTCGAGGTGCGACAGGTACCGGGCGTTGCCGGTCCGGGCGATCCGCAGCCAGACCCGCTGCACCGACGGCCGGGGTGGCGCCGGCTCGACGTCGGTCCTGGACCACTGGGCCTCGTGCTTGCGGCCCTCGATGTTGTCGCGCAGCATCGACGCGCACAGCTCCCGCTCGCGGTCGATCACGCCACACTTGTGGCAGCGGCGGTGTCGACAGTCCTGGGCATGCTGGAGCTGCTTGGCCCGCTCCCAGTCCTCCTGGAACCACACCTTGGGGATCAAGACATCGATGTGGTCCCACGGCAGCCGCTCGTCGGGATCCCGCTCACGCAGCGCATCCTCGACGTCGAAGCCCGTCTCCTCGATCGCCGCCTGCCACAGGTCGAACCGGAGCGACTCGCGCCACGCGTCGAAGCGCGCGCCCCGGCGCCAGGCCGCCTCCAGCAGATCGGCAGCGCGGCGATCGGTGCGGCTGAACAAGCCCTCGAGGAAGGTCTCCTCGGGCTCGTGGCGTCCGAACTTGATCTGGCCCTTCCGGCCCGCGTGGCCCAGGGCCTCCTGCAGCACATCCTGCCGACGGATCGTCTCCTCTCGGTCGATCTGGCGCGCCCACTGAAACGGCGTGAACGGCTTGGGCACGAAGGTGGACACCCCGAGGTTGACCCGGTTGGCCTGGTGGTGCTCCCGCCCGACCGCCAAGGTGCGCCGCGCGAGGTCCTCGATCGCGAGGATGTCGTCGTCGCGCTCCGTCGGCAGTCCGATCATGAAGTACAGCTTCACGTGGCGCCAGCCGAGGCTGTAGGCGCGGTCGGACATCTGGAGCAGATCCTCGTCCGGGATCCACTTGTTGATGACCGCCCGCAGGCGGGGGCTCGCCGCCTCGGGCGCGAAGGTGAGCCCGGATCGGCGGGTCTCGGCCACCATGTCGGCGAGATCCACACTGAAGCTGTCGAGCCGGAGCGACGGCAGGCTGACGGCGACGTGCTCATCGCGCACCGCCTCCACCGTGTTCTCGACGAGCTGTCGGACCCGGCTGTGATCGCACGTCGACAGCGAGACGAGGCTGACCTCCTCGTAGCCGGTGGACGCCAGGGTTTGGCGCAGGAGGTGGTCGACCCGGGTCAGGGTGCGCTCGCGCACCGGTCGCGTGACCATGCCCGCCTGACAGAACCGGCACCCCTGGGTGCATCCACGGAGCACCTCGAGGCTGACCCGGTCGTGCACCTGCTGGGTGTAGGGCACGATGTAGTCCGTGGGGAAGGTCGCCCCATCGAGGTCGCGCGTCAGGCGCTTGACGATCTTGGGCGCCCCTTCGACCGGGAGCACACGACCATCCGGCAACGTCTCGAACGGGTACAGCGCGGGGACGTACACCCCCTCCAGGGTGGCGAGTGCCGCCAACTTCTCAGCCCGCGACGCGCCCCGGTTCGCCCGCAGCACCTCGGCGATCTCGACGATCGCGTCCTCCCCGTCGCCGATGACGAAGAAGTCCATGAACGGCGCGAGCGGCTCGGGGTTGAACACCGCCGGCCCCCCAGCGAACGTGAGGGGGTGCGCCTCGGTGCGGTGCTCGGTGCGAAGCGGGATGCCCGCCAGGTCGATCATCGTGAGGATGTTGGTCCAGGTGAGCTCTGACTGAAGGGTCACCCCCAGCCCGTCGAACTGGTCGAGCGAGTCCTTGGACTCCAGCGCAAACAGCGGCAGGCCACGCTCCCGCAGCGCCAGCTCCATGTCCTGCGCCGGGGCGTACACCCGCTCGGCACGCGCCCACGGCAGGGCGTTCACCACCGAGTACAGGATGTGGATGCCCAGGTTGCCCAGGCCGAGGTCGTACAGATCTGGGAACGCCAGGGCGAGCCGGACCTCTACGTTCTCCAGGGGCTTGTGGACAGCGTTGACCTCGGTTCCGAGGTAGCGCGAGGGCTTCTCGACCCGCGGCAGGATCTCGTCGTCGAGCACAGCGGACAGGTTCATGGCGACCTCGGCGACCGGATCCCTGACGTCCGGCCAGCCCCGCCGACTATCGGCGCACGGCCGATGCGTCCACCGTGTGCAGGCCCGTCAGCAGCCCTCGTCGACCACGGTGTCGCAGTTGTTGTCGATGCCGTCGCAGACCTCTTCGGCGCCTGGGAAGATGTCGTCCTCCTCGTCGTCGCAGTCAGGTCCGCCGCATTCCGGGGCCTCGATGCCGTCCTTGTCGAAGTCGCAGTCGACGGAGACCCGCACCGGCACTGGAATCTCGAGCTCGAACGCGGAGGTGAGATCGGGATTTCCAGACGTGTCGACGCGGGTCGTGCCCGTCACGATCACGGAGACCTCCCCTTC
>JAUHWK010000266.1 GCA_030424555.1 bacterium
TCTCGGTGCCGCGGGGGAGGGGGACGGACGGGCGGAGGGTGAACACGGGGTGCTCCCCACGGTCGGCGAGGTGATCGGTCTCGACCCAGTGGGGGATGCGCGCCCCGGTGGTGGCGTCGATCAGGACGGTGCGGGCGTCGTCCCGGAGGGAGGGTGACGGGTCGAACACCGTGGCGTCGTCGGGAAGCACCGCGCCGGGCCAGCGGAACAACACGGGGCTCGCGGCGCCGAACGCGGAGAAGGCCTCCATCGTGTCCGTGCGGAACGAGACGCCGCCTGCGGTCGTCGGCATGCCTTCGGGGGGGAGCGCGAGCCACGTCCGATCGCCCTCGGACGCGACGTACGCGCCGGATGGGTACGGGTACAGGCAGTCCGCCAGCAAGAGGTTGTCGCACCCGGGGACGCCCAGGGTCTCTTCCACCCCGAAGTTGTCGGCGGCGCGAGGGCCCGCGTCGGTGTCCGTGTCGGAGGGGCCGTCGGTGCCTGGGGCGCAGGCGACGAGGGGGACGAACACAAGGTGGGGGACGCGCAGAGACATGGCACACCGGGGGCGGCTCGCCAGTGTACCGAAGTGCTAGGAGGCGCCCCGTCACGGCGTGTCCTGCGACCGGGCGGGGGCAGGGAGGCGACATGGTGGTGTACGCGGTGCGGTGCGGGGTCGAGCCTGAGGTGGCCGACGCATTCGGGGCGTGGCTGGCGGACCATCTTCACGACGTGTGCGCCTGCGACGGGTTCGTGGGGGCGATGACGATGCGGGAGGAGGAGCCCGCGTCGGCGGCGGAGGTCGTGTTCACGACCTGGTACCGGGTGCGCGACCAGGCGGCGCTCGAGGTCTACCTGGAGGGGCCGGCGGCGCAGATGCGGGCCGACGGCCTCGCCCGGTTCGGGGGTCGGTTCCACGCGAGCCGGGCCATCGGGCCCGTCGTTGCCGAGGTGTCATGAGCCAGCGGCCCCAGGTCTGGATCGTCCTGGCGGCACCCTTCCCCTTTCCGCAAGGGGGACAGGTGTTGGTGATGGGGCAGGCGCAGGCGCTGGTGTCCCAGGGCTGGGACGTCTCGGTGCTGGCCTACCCGGACGGGGTCGGGGCGTGGCCGGCTGGGGTGTCGCGGATCCCGGTCCCGGCCTGGGCGCCGTCGCCGACCCGGAGCGGCCCGGCGTGGGGCAAGCCCGCGCTGGCGGCGGGGATGCTCGCGGCGGGGCTCGCGGCGCGGGCGCGGGGTGCGCCCGATGTGTTTTTGGCGCACCACGTCGAGGGGCTGGCTGTCGCCCGGGCGCTGGCCGTGAGCGGGCGCGCGCGGATCCCGGTCGCGTGGGTGCCCCACACCTTGCTGGGAGAAGAGCTCGGCGCCTACCTCCCAGGCTGGACGCCCCAGGCCCTGCGCAGCGGATGGATCGGGGTGGGGGCGCGGGTGGACCATGCGCTCCCCCGGTGGCCGGACGCTGTGCTGGCCCTGTCCCGTCGGGCGGCGGCGCAGGCCCAAGCCGCCGGGGCGTGCTCGGTGACGTGGGTTCCGCCGGCGGTCGACCCCGAGGAGCTGGCCGGGGGGGACGGGGCGCGGTTCCGGCGTGAGCTGGGGATCCCATCGGACCGTCCGATCGTGCTGTACACGGGCAACGCCGATCGGTACCAGGACCTCCCCGACCTGGTGGCGGCGTCCCGCGCGTGGCCGTGGGCGACCACCGTGCTCCTCACGCACGGTGCCTCGGAGCCGATGTGGGCGCGGGTGGCCGAGGGCGGCGGGTCCCCCCACCTGCGCGTGGTGGCCGGTGCAAGCGGGGCGTGCCTTCGGGACGCCTTGGCGGCCGCGGACCTCGCCGTGGTGCCGCGCCGGACGTGCGCGGGCTTCCCGATGAAGGTGCTGCACCACCTGGCAGCGGGGCACCCGGTGGTGGTCCCCCAGGCGGTCGCGCCCCCCATCGAGGGGGTGCTCCCCGCGGGTCCCGGTGGGGCGGCGGTGCTGGCGGGGGCGGTGGGGAGCTTGCAGGACCCGGCCGCGCGGGCCTCGCTGGGTGCGTCCGGCGCGGCGGCCGTGGGCGCGCGGTGGACCTGGCGCGCCCGGGGACCTCAGCTCGCGGCGGCGCTGCGCGAAACGCTGGCGCATCGACGGTGACGCGACGGTGTCGTCCGTGATCGCCCGGTGACGAGGTCACGCGACAGTGACCTCACCGCTCCCTCTCCAGCGGCGCTAGCGTGTCCGGATCGCGGCGGGGATCGTGGTGTGAACGCGAGATCGCAGGAGGTGTCGTGACGTCACCCAGCCTTGCTCGTCCCGACACATGGGCCGCGTAGAAGGCGTCCCGTTGACGGGGAGTTCCCGTCGAATCCGAGGAGACCACCATGACGTTCCGCCACTCCATGATCGCGGCGCTCGCCCTTGCGGCCGCCTGCAACGGCAACGGTGACAAGGACGGGTCCGATTCCGACGACACCGACGGCACCAACGACACGTCCGACACCAGCGATACCGGCACGTCCGGTGGGTCCGTGACCTGTGAGAACAACATCTGCACGGCGACGGGCACCATCACCGAGGACCAGAACTGGACCAAGGACAACGAGTACGTCCTGTCCGGTGGTGTGTTCATCGGCGACGACTCCGCCAAGACCACGCTGACCATCGAGGCCGGCACCACCATCTACGGCCAGGACAAGTCCTTCCTGCTCATCCAGCGCGGCTCCGAGATCGTCGCCGAGGGCACCGAGTCCGCGCCGATCGTGTTCACGTCCTCCAAGGACGAGGGCTCCCGCGGGCCGCTCGACTGGGGCGGGCTCGTGATCAACGGCAAGGCCCCGACCAACACCTGCTCCGACGCCGACGGTGGCGTCCCCGGCGAGGCCGGCACCGGCTTCTACTGCGGTGACAGCCCGACCGACTCCAGCGGCACGCTCAAGTACGTCCGCGTCGAGTTCGCCGGCAACAAGGTCGACGACCAGAACGAGCTCAACGGCATCGCGTTCCAGGGCGTGGGCTCCGGCACCACCATCGAGCACATCCACGTGCACCGCTGCGACGACGACGGCGTCGAGTTCTTTGGCGGCACCGCGAACGCCAAGTGGGTCCTCGTGACCGGCGTGGGTGACGACGGCTTCGACTGGACCGACGGCTGGTCCGGCTCCGTGCAGTGGCTCGCGGTCCAGAACTTCGGCACCACCGAGGGCAACGGCATCGAGGCCGACAACAACGGCGACGACAACGACGCTGAGCCCCGCTCCGCGCCGATGCTCAAGAACGTCACGCTGTGGGGCGGCGACGTCTCCGCGGGCACCCTCAACCAGGGCCAGGGCATGCTCCTGCGTCGCGGCACCGCGGCCAACATCGACAAGGCCATCATCGGCAACTGGGGCAAGAACTGCGTCGACCTCGACGACCTCGCCACCCACGAGAACGGCTGGGAGGCCGACACCGATGGCGGCGGCGACTACAGCGGTGAGCTCACCATCACCAACTCGCTGCTCGACTGTGGCGATGCCACCGACGTGTTCGCCAGCGACGACATGATGGTTCCGTTCTCCGACGAGGACTGGTTCCTCGACGGCTCGGACAACGACGACGACGCCGACACCACCCTGACCGCGGGCACCGACGCCACCGGTCTGGTTCCGGCCGATGCGTCCGCGTCCCCGCTGGCCAACTCCAGCGACGTCCTGACGGGCGGGTTCTTCACCGACACCACCTACATCGGTGCGTTCGGCGACACGAACTGGGCCGCCTGGACCGAGTTCGCCGAGAACTGAGTTCTCACGGTTGCTTGGGTCGGGCTTCGGCGCGCCCCACCCTCGGCCCGCGTGCCCGGATTCCGGCGCGCGGGCCGCCGACGTGACGTCCTGAGGACGGAGAGACGATGATGCGTTCCCCCTTGTGGTCCCTCGTGCCTGTGTGGGCACTGATGGCGGTGCCGGCGCCGGCCTTCGCCCAGGACGCCGCCGAGATGGCGCGGACCCTGGCCGAGCTCCGGACCGAGGTCGAGTCCCTGTCGGAGACCTACGCGCTGGAGCAGGAGGCCCTGCGGGCAGACCTGCGGGCGTTCGAGGTCCGCAAGGCGGAGGCGGAAGCCCGGGTTCGCCAGGAGGAGCGTCGGCTGGAGGAGCTGGAGCGCACCATCGAGCGCCAGCGGGAGATCCTGCAGGCGGACGACGTGGCAGAGGAGGTCCTGACCCCGGTCGTGCTCGAGGCGCTCACGGCGGTCCGCACCTCGATCACCGAGGCGCTGCCGTACCGCACGCAGGAGCGGCTGGATGCGGTCGAGGCCCTGCGGGTCGAGGTGGAAGGCGGCAACATGGATCCCCGCCGCGCGCTGGGCCGGGTGTGGCAGCTCGTCGAGGACGAGCAGCGGCTCGCCCGCGAGAACGTGCTGGACCGCCAGGTGATCCCGGTGGACGGCAAGGAGGAACTCGCGGAGGTCGGCCGGCTGGGCCGGGTCGCGATGTTCTTCCGGACCGGCGACGGCCGGGTGGGGCAGGTCACCCGCCAAGGGGTGGGCTGGTCGTACGAGGTCGTGACGGGCGAGGACGCCGCGCGCGTCGACGAGCTGATCGAGTCGCTCAAGAAGCAGGTGCGCCAAGGGTGGTTCGAGCTGCCCTGGGCCCTGCCGGAGGTGCAGTGATGCGCGGGTTCATCGTGCGCGCCGTGACGGCGTGGTGGGTGTGTGGGCTGTCGATGGCCGCCGCCCAGGAGTCCGAAGCCCCTGCCGCGCCGCCGCCGTCGGTCGATCCGGCGGAGGCGCTCGCCCCGCTGGAGGCCGCCTACCAGAAGGAGGTCGCCTACCTGATCGCGGAGAAGGAAGGCCTGGAGCGCCGCCTGCGGGAGCTCACGCGCACCGGAGAGGCCCAGCGGACCCAGTCGCAGGCCGCGCTCGACCAGCTCGACGCCCGGGCGACGGCCCTGCAGGTTCAATCCGAGCGTGCCGAGGCCCTGCTGGACGATGTGGAGCGCCGCGCCACCACCGCCCAGGAAGCGGGCGATGCGCTCAACGCGGCCTGGTTCCAGGCCCGTAGCTCCCTCGAGGATCCGTCCCTCGCGCTCCCAGAGCTGACCGCGGAGGACGCGATGTCGGCCTTTGCGGAGGCATTCGGACGCGCGTTCGAGGCCGGCGTCTCGCGGGTGGCCGAGAGCGGGGCCCTGCGCACCCGAGACGGCGCATTCTTCGACGCCACCGGCGCGGAGCGCACCGGGACGATCGTGGAGGTCGGGCAGATCGCCACGTTCGGCCTCGTCGGGGAGGAGGCGTTCGCGCTGCTGCCCACCGGCGAAGGACGGCTGCAGGCATGGCGTGAAGGGGGCGGGGCCACGGGTGCCGCCCTGGCCGCCGGGCGCACCGAGCCCGTGATGGGCGTGTGGCTGCACGAGGGGCGGAAGGGACGGATCGAGGATCGTCCGCCCAAGGGCTTCGACCACGTGATTGAGGCCGGCGGCACGGTCGGCGTGGTGATCATCGGCCTCGGCGCCCTCGCGCTGGTCCTGATGGTCCTGCGCGGGGTCTCGCTCGCGATGCTCGGCGCGGGGAGTGCCGCGGTCGATCGGGCGGTGGCGGCGGTCGCGGGCGGCGATGTCGCGTCGGCCCAGGCCGCGGTCCAGGGCGGGGGCAGCGCGCCGCAGCGGGTCGTGCGGGCCATCCTCCCGGCGGTCGGTCGGGATCGCAAGGTGGTGGAGGACGTCGCCAACGAGGCGCTGCTCAACGAGATGCCGCGCATCGAGCGCTTCGAGAGTGCCATCCTGGTGGCGGCCGCCGTGGCGCCGCTGCTCGGGCTGCTGGGCACGGTCACCGGCATGATCGCCACGTTCGACATC
>JAUHWK010000267.1 GCA_030424555.1 bacterium
CCGCGGTCGACGGGCTGACCGGGGCCGAGGTCCACGCCTTCTCCGGGCCGCACCCCTCGGGCGATCCCGCGGTGCAGGTCAACACGCTGTGCCCGCCCACCGGCACCGGCCGCGTGTGGACCCTGCGTGCCTGGGACGCCGTCATCCTCGGGCGCTTGTTCCTCGAGGGCACGTTCGACGCCACCCGCACCTACGCGGTGGTCGGGGCGGGCGCGGCCACGCCTCGCCTCGTGCGCACCGTGCTCGGCGCGCCGCTGGCCCACCTGGTCGGCGAGACCACCGGGCCGGTCCGCTACATCAACGGCTCCATCCTCACCGGGCACAAGGCCTCGGCCGAGGGCTGGGCCGGTTGGTTCGCCCGCGCGGTGCACGTCCTCCCCGACGAGGTCGAGCGCACCATCATGGGCTGGGCCAACCCGTTCAACGGGATGTGGTCGTTCCACAAGGCCTTCCTCAAGGCCCTCGGGGGCGCAGCGGACCAGGATCTCCGGCCCGGGCTGTACGGCGGTCACCGCGCCATCGTCCCCACCGGGATCCACAGCAAGGTCATCGCCTCGCCCGACATCCACCCCACCTTCCTGTTCAAGTCGATCATCGCCGGCGATCTCGAGGGATCGATCAAGCTGGGGATGCTGGACATCTCGATGGAAGAGGCCGCGCTGATGGCCTTCATCTGCCCGTCGAAGATCGACTACGACGTCATCTTGCGCGAGGGCCTCGAGCTCTACGCGAAGGAGACCTGAGATGAAGGCGTTCCTCCAGCGCACGTTCGACGGCCTGCGCCCGAACTTCGAGAAGGGCGGCAAGCTCGAGTGGGCGTGGCCCATGTTCGAGGGGGCCGAGACCTTCGCGCTCACGCCCGGCGAGAAGACGGAGAAGGGTGTCCACGTCCGCGATCCGATGGACATGAAGCGCCTGATGATCTTCGTGCTGTACGCCCTGGCGCCCGCCATCCTCGTGGGGATGTGGAACGTCGGCCACCGGGGCTACCTGTACGAGGGCGTCCCTGCCGCCCAGATCAGCGTGCTCGACGCCTTCCTCCGGGGCGCCTGGCACATGCTGCCGATCATCATCACCTCGTACACCGCGGGTGGGATCGCCGAGCTGGTGTTCTGCGTGGTCCGCAAGCACGAGATCAACGAGGGCTTCCTCGTCACGGCGATGCTGTTCCCGCTCACCCTGCCGCCCACCATCCCGCTGTGGATGGTCGCGATGGGCGCGGTGTTCGGCGTGATCATCGGCAAGGAGGTCTTTGGCGGGGTTGGGTACAACATCCTCAACCCGGCCCTCACCGCCCGGGCCTTCGTCTTCTTCACCTACCCGGCGTTCATCTCGGGCGCGGGCATCTGGGACGTCGCGGGCAAGACCGCGTTCGTCAGCGCCGCCGCCACCGATGCCTACACCGGGGCCACGCCGCTGTTGTCCGTCGCCAGCGGCCAGCCTGGGGAGTCCGCGGTCGACCTGCTCGCCGCCGAGGGCTGGACCTTCGTCGACCTGGCGCTCGGAGCCATTCCGGGCTCGATGGGTGAGGTCAGCGCGGTCGCTGCCCTGCTCGGCGCCTTGTTCTTGGTCGGCACCGGCATCGCGTCCTGGCGCACCATGCTCGGCTGCGTGGTCGGCCTGCTCGGCACGGGGGCGATCTTCAACGCCGTCGCCACGCCGGAGATGAGCCCGCTGTTCAACCTGCCGGCCCACTACCACCTGGTCATGGGCGGCTTCGCGTTCGGCACGGTGTTCATGGCGACCGACCCGGTCTCCAGCGCCACCACCAAGCTGGGCCGCTTCCTGTTCGGCCTCGGGGTCGGCGTGATGTGCGCCCTCGTCCGCGTGGTCAACCCCGCCTACCCAGAGGGGATGATGCTCGCGATCCTGTTCATGAACGTGTTCGCGCCGCTCATCGACTACTACGTCGTCCAGGCCAGCACGCGGAACCGCGCGGCCCGTCTGGCCGTCGCGGCCGCCTGAGGAGCCCGCCATGGCCCACTCCACCGGCTACACCTTCGGGTTCGCCCTCGGCGTCTGCGTGTTCTGCAGCATCGCCGTGGCCGGCACCGCCACCCTGCTCAAGGACCGGCAGGACCTCAACAAGGAGCGCGACCTCAAGTCCGCGATCCTCGAGGCCCTCCAGCTCGGCGGCGATCTGGACGGTCCCGCGATCGACGAGACCTGGGACGACCGGGTCCAGCTGGTGTTCTACCGGCCGGACGGCTCCCTGGTGACGGACGCCGCGGCCGCGGACCTCACCGGCGACGGTCTGCTGGACATGGACGACGCCACCGCGGCCCGCGTGGCGGTCAAGGGCACCGACAAGGCGCCCGAGCTGCTTCCCTTGTACAAGCGCGTCGACGATGGCTCGGCGGTCGGTGCCTGGGCGCTGCCGCTGCAGGGCAAGGGCCTGTGGGGGCCGCTGTCCGGCTACCTCGCCCTGTCGCCCGATGGCTCCACCGTCATCGGCTCCACCTTCTTCGCCCCCAAGGAGACCCCGGGTCTGGGCGCGGAGATCCAGGAGCCCGCCTTCGAGGATGCCTGGAAGGGCAAGAAGGTGATGGACTCGGGCAAGCCGTCCGCCATCGCCGTCACCAAGCCTGGCCTCGCGCAGGGAGATCATGCCGTCGACGGCATCTCCGGCGCCACGATCACCTCCCGCGGGGTGGACGAGATGGTCGAGGTCGGCATCGAGAACCACTACGCCGCCGTGCTCGGCTCGCTGAACTGAGGTCCGCATGAGCTCGCCCGCCACCGAGGTCGCGCCTGCGAAGGCGCCCCTGATGCCCTTCGACAAGAAGACGCGTCAGATCGCGATCGACCCGTTGATCGACAACAACCCGATCACCATCCAGGTCCTGGGCATCTGCTCGGCGCTGGCGGTCACCGTCCAGGTGGAGCGCGCGCTGGTGATGGCGGCAGCGGTCACCGCGGTCGTGGCGTTCAGCAACGTCGCGATCAGCCTGATCCGCAACCTCATCCCGTCGAGCATCCGCATCATCGTCCAGCTGAGCGTCATCGCCAGCCTCGTGATCATGGTCGACCAGCTCCTGCAGGCCTTCCTGTACGACATCGCCAAGAGCCTCAGCGTGTTCGTCGGCCTGATCATCACCAACTGCATCATCATGGGCCGCGCCGAGGCCTTCGCGATGGCCAACCCGCCCTGGCAGTCCTTCCTGGACGGGCTGGGCAACGGCATCGGCTACGGCGTCATCCTGATCACCGTCGCGGTGTTCCGCGAGCTGCTTGGATCGGGGAGCCTGCTCGGCTTCCAGCTGGTCCCGCAGGTCGCGTACGACCTCGGCTACGTCGACATGGGCCTGATGGTCCTCGCCCCGGGGGCGTTCATCGTCCTCGGACTCCTCGTCTGGGCCCAGCGGACCTGGACTGGGTTCACGGAGGCCTGAGATGGTCGATCTGATCTCCCTCGCGGTGAAGTCCATCTTCGTCGAGAACATCCTCCTGGCGTACTTCCTGGGGATGTGCTCCTTCCTGGCGGTGTCCAAGAAGGTGGAGACGGCGGTGGGCCTCGGGGCCGCGGTCATCTTCGTGCTCACGATCACCACGCCGGCGAACTGGGCGCTGCACCACTTCCTGCTGCGCGAGGACGCCAGCCTGTGGGTGGCGCTCGGCCTGGAGGGCGTCGACCTGTCCTTCCTGGTGTTCATCGCGTTCATCGCGGTGATCGCGGCGATGGTGCAGCTGGTCGAGATGGTGCTCGATCGGTTCAGCCCCACCCTGTACAACGCCCTGGGCATCTTCCTGCCGCTCATCGCCGTCAACTGCGCGATCCTCGGCTCGTCGCTGTTCATGGTGGAGCGCGAGTACACGGCGGCGGAGTCGCTCGTGTTCGGCTTCTCCTCTGGGGTGGGCTGGGCGCTGGCCATCGTCAGCATGGCTGCCATCCGCACCAAGCTGCTGTACTCCAACGTGCCGCAGGGCCTGCGTGGCCTCGGCATCACGATGCTCACGACGGGTCTGATGGCGATCGCCTTCATGGCCTTCGCCGGCATCCAGCTGTGATCGCGGTTCCCCCGCGACCCGCCCCCGCTTCCTGACCTCCCGCCACGGACCCTGTCATGGTGCTCACGCTTGGACTCTCGCTGGCCGTGTTCGCCGGCATCATCCTCGCCCTCGTCCTCATCCTCGAGGTCGCCAAGGCGCAGCTCGTCCCCCAGGGTGACATCACCATCCGGATCAACGGGGACAAGGAGCTCAAGGTCAAGCCCGGCGGCACCCTGCTGGGCACGCTGGCCGGCGAGAAGGTGTTCCTGCCTTCGGCCTGTGGCGGCGGCGGAACCTGCGCGCAGTGCAAGTGCCAGGTGCTCGACGGCGGTGGCGACGTCCTCCCCACCGAGACCGGTCAGCTCACGCTCAAGGAGCGCAAGGCCAACTGGCGCCTCGGCTGCCAGGTGCGCGTCAAGCAGGACATGGAGATCCAGGTCCCCGAGGAGATCTTCGGGATCCAGAAGTTCCCCTGCAAGGTCCGCAGCAACGACAACGTCGCCACGTTCATCAAGGAGCTCGTGCTCGAGATCCAGGACGGCAAGTGGCTGGAGTTCGAGGCTGGCGGGTACATCCAGATCGACATCCCCAAGTACAACCTGAGCTTCCGTGAGTTCGACATCGGGCCGCGGTTCAAGGACGCCTGGGATCAGTTCAAGCTGTGGGACCTCAACGGCAAGAACGACGAGGACGACATCTTCCGCGCGTACTCGATGGCGAACCACCCGGCCGAGGGCAACATCGTCATGCTCAACGTGCGCATCGCCACGCCGCCCCGCGGGATGGACGTGCTGCCGGGCATCGCGTCCTCGTACATCTTCAACCTCAAGCCGGGCGACGACGTCACGGTGTCGGGTCCCTACGGCGAGTTCTTCATCCAGCCCACCCAGCGCGAGATGATCTACATCGGCGGTGGTGCGGGCATGGCGCCGCTGCGGGCCCACCTGTTCCACCTGTTCCACACGCTCAAGACCGACCGCAAGGTGTCGTACTGGTACGGCGCGCGCTCGCTCAACGAGATGTTCTACTGGGACCACTTCAAGAAGATCGAGGCGGAGTTCCCCAACTTCACCTTCCACCTCGCGCTGTCCGAGCCGCAGCCCGAGGACGAGTGGACCGGCCCCACCGGGTTCATCCACCAGGTCCTCAAGGACGAGTACCTGGGCGCGCACGACGCCCCCGAGGACTGCGAGTACTACATGTGCGGGCCGCCCCCGATGGTCAACGCGGTCATGCGCATGCTCGACGAGATGGGCGTGGCCAAGGAAGACATCCACTTCGATGACTTCGGCGGCTGACGTCCCCGTGCGGACCGAGCGGCCGGGTCGTCCCACGGCCCCACGCCACTCCAGCCCGGTGATCCGCTGCTCGCCGGGGCTTGGCGCCCGGGGTCTCGAAGCATGGGCACCGCTGCGGTGCGGTCGGATCGCCCGGGTCGCGCGATGAACGCCACCCGTCACGCCCGATCCCTGGGATGGGTGGTCCTGCTCGCCGCGTGTGGGACGCCTGAGGGAGCCTCAGCGCCCTCCTACGGGGCGATCCAGGGCCAGGCACTGGGGACGACCTGGAGCGTGCGCTGGGCGCCCGTGGAGGCGCTGGACGCCGCGACGGCCCAGGCCACCACCGATCGCGTGCTCGCCGAGGTCGACGCTGGGATGAGCACCTGGCGTGACGACAGCGAGATCATGCGCGTGCGTGCGGCCGACGGGCCGCTGCCGGTGAGCGAGGACACGGCCGACGTGGTCCGTGCGGCGCTGGTGCTGGCCGAGGCGACCGGTGG
>JAUHWK010000268.1 GCA_030424555.1 bacterium
AGCCGTACGGGCGCTCGCTGTTCGCCGCGCGACCGGTCGCGCGGCTTCTCGCGAAGATCGACGCGCCGGCGCTGATGCTCCCGTCGTCGACACCGCTGGCCGTCGCAGCCCAGGCGGGCACGCTGCACCGGGACTTCATGGGGTTCACCGACCGGGATCGCATGCCGATGATCGGGCTTGGTCCCAGTGCGATCTCGGAGCTTCCCGACCGCTACGTCCAGCAGGAGGCGGCCCTGGGGGCGTGGCTGCGGGCGGCGAGGGCCGGGACCGTGCGGGTGAGCCGCGCCCACCTCATGCGGGAAGAGGACCACCTGCGTCGCGACGCGATCTGGGCGGTGACCTGTCAGCATGCGCTGTCGTGGACGGCGCTGTCTCGGATCCACGGCGTGGACGCCCACCGCGTGCTCGCGGATGCGGACGCAGGATTGGCGGCCCTGGCGGACGACGGCCTCGTCACGCTGGGGCCCGACGGGTTCACGATCCCCGAGGAGGCGGCCTTGCTCTCGCGACGGGTCGCGATGTGCTTCGACCCGGACCGCCCCACGACGGGAAGCCGCGTCGTGTGATGGCTCAGCCGACGCGGCGTGTCATGTCGTGGTCGAACGTCGTGGTTCAACCGTCCTTGTCGACGTCCTGCAGGTCCTTCGGGACATCGTCCGCGGCCGTGTAGACCAGCCAGTACAGGAACAAGAAGGGGAACACGAGGCCGGCGGCTACGACCGCCAGGTACATCCACTCGTTGGCATCGAACGTCATCGGATCCTCCTCCCCGGCGCAGCGCGGCCCACGGGGTCGCCCAGACCCCAGCATAGGACGTGCCACAGCGCCCCGTCGCGCGATTGCCCCCCGGGGGGGCGTGGCATAGGACCGGGCGCCCGACAGGCCCGAAGCGGGGCGAGGAGGTCGCGTGATCGAGTTCGATGAGGACTTCGTCGCCAAGGTCGATGCCGCCCGAGCCGAGGGCCGCGAGCCGTGGCCCCGTGCGGCCGGCATGCACCCCACCCACACGAGCGAGGCGCTGCATCGGCACTTCGCAGGCGCCGATGGGGAGGCGGTCGCAGCCGACCCCGAGGGGCAGGACGTCGCGGTCGCAGGCCGCCTGATGTTCCGCAACAAGATGGGCAAGGCGATGTTCCTGCGCGTGCAGGACCGCGGCGGACGGGTCGTGATCGGCACCGACGAAGACGGGCAGGACATCGTTCGCGACGGCATCATCCAGGTGTGGGTCCGCCGGGACGACGTGGGCGAGGAGGCGTTTGCCGTCCTCAAGCAGCTCGACATCGGCGACATGCTCTGGGCGCGTGGCGAGATGATGCGCACCCGCACGGGGGAGCTCACGCTCAAGGCGCGCGACGCCCGCCCGGCCGGCAAGATCCTCGTGCCGTTCCCGGACCGCTTCCACGGCGTCGCCGACATCGAGCTGCGCAGCCGCCAGCGCTACGTCGACCTGTTCATGAACGCCGACACGCGCCGCGTGTTCCGCACCCGCAGCCGCATCGTCGGCGCGATCCGTCGCTTCTTCGAGGCCCGCGAGTACATCGAGGTCGAGACTCCGATGATGCAGCCCATCCCAGGCGGCGCGTCGGCCCGGCCGTTCGTCACCCACCACAACGCGCTCGACATGCCGTTGTACCTTCGGATCGCCCCCGAGCTATTCCTCAAGCGCTTGCTGGTGGGCGGCCTGGAGCGGGTGTTCGAGATCAACCGCAACTTCCGCAACGAGGGGATCAGCGTCCGGCACAACCCCGAGTTCACCATGCTGGAGTTCTACGAGGCGTGGGCCACGGTCGAGGACTTCATCACCCTCACCGAGGACCTGTTCGCGGAGCTCGCGCGGGACGTGGTCGGGGCGGAGGAGGTCACCTGGGGCGAGCACACCATCCGGATCGTGCCGCCGTTCACCACGATCTCGATGGGCGGCTCCATCGCCGAGGCCACTGGCCTGTCGCACGCCGATCTGCGGGACGAGGCCGCGCTGGAGGCGTGGTGGCGCGCCAACCGCCGGGTGCCTGCGGACGCGTCCCTTCCGAGTGCCTGGTACGACTGGTGGCAGCTGCTGTTCGATGAGCTGGTCGAGCCGGGCTTGATCCAGCCCACGTTCGTCACGCACATGCCGGCCGGGATCAGCCCGCTGGCCCGCCGCAATGACGACGACGCCGACCTCACCGATCGCTTCGAGCTGTTTGCCGGAGGCCGGGAGCTCGCCAACGCGTTCACCGAGCTCAACGATCCGATCGATCAGGCCGGGCGCTTCTCGGCCCAGGCTGCGGCCCGCACCGCGGGCGACGACGAGGCGATGTACTTCGACGCCGACTACGTCCGGGCGCTCACCTACGGCATGCCGCCGGCGGCAGGCATGGGCATCGGGATCGACCGGCTGGTGATGCTGCTCACAGGACGCACCTCCATCCGCGAGGTCATCCTGTTCCCGACGCTACGTCCCGAGGGCGACGACGGAGCCCCGTGACGACCCACCCTTCCGAGGCCGAGACCACCGGTCCGACCTCCGGGTCGACAGGAGGACGCCAGGGCGGACCATCCGCCTCGGTGGACTTCTCCGCGTTGCCGCCCGTCGAGGACGGCGGGTCGCTCCAGGCGGAGCTGTGGCTTGCGTGGGGTGCCCTTCGTGCCGGAGCCGGGGAGGCGTTCATCGGGGTCGCGACGGCCCTGTCGATCGTCGGGGTGGTCGTTGGCGTGGCCCTGCTCGACGCCGTGCTTGCGGTGATGACCGGGTTCGAGGTCGACCTTCGCGACAAGATCCTGGGTGCGAACGCCCACGTGGTCGTGATGCACTACCAGCACGACCTGCGCCCGGACGACGACCTGCTCGCCAAGGCCGAGGCGGTCGAGGGGGTCACGCACGCGGCCCCGTTCACCTACGCCGAGATGATGATCCGCAGCCGGTGGGGCACCTCGGGCATCATCCTCAAGGGCCTCGATCCCGCCCGGGCTGGGGACGTCACCGATGTGCGCGACCAGCTCGAGCGGGGCCTGGACGGCGTGCTGGAGACGGACGAGGCGCGGCGGATCGCGTTCTCGGCCCTGGCCGGTCCCGTCGAGCCCGTGTTCGGAGACGGCGAGGCGCTGCCGGGCATCTTCCTCGGGGATGAGCTGGCGGACCAGCTCCAGGTGGGTCCCGGCGATCCCGTCCAGGTGATCAACCCGCTGGGCGACGGCAAGAAGGGGCTGCTCGGCATGCCCACGCCCACGTTCCGCAACCTGCGGGTGGCTGGGATCTTTCACTCGGGCATGTTCGAGTACGACACCAAGTGGACCTACGTCGCGGTGCCCGAGGCCCAGGACTTCCTGGACATGGACGGGCGGGTGAGCGGGTTGGAGCTGCGGGTCGACGACATCGACGACGTGGAGCGCATCGCCCGCGACGTCGAGAAGGCGCTCGGGTACCCGCACTACGCACGGCACTGGCGCAACATGAACCAGTCCCTGTTCGAGGCGCTCGCCCTCGAGAAGATCGTGATGGGGATGATCCTCGGGATGGTCGTGGTGGTGGCGGGCCTGCTGATCGTCAGCAACCTGTTCATGCTCGTGATCACGCGGCGCAAGGAGATCGCCGTGCTCAAGGCGCTCGGGGCAGGCCACGGCACCATCTTGCGGGTGTTCGTGTTCGTCGGGGCGTTCATCGGGCTCACCGGCACGGTGGTGGGGACGGGGCTCGGGCTCGTGCTGTGTGAGGTCATCCGCCGGGTCGAGTACGACCTCGGCACCGACGTCTACTACGTGACGACCCTGCCGGTCGTCGTGGAGCCCACGCCGGTGGTGGTGACGGCGATCGGGGCGTTGGCCGTGTGCTTCGCGGCGACCCTGTACCCGGCGATGCGGGCCGCGGGCCTTCATCCTGTCGACGGGCTGAGGGAAGAATGAGTGGGGTCGCGGTCCAGGTGCGGGGGGTCCACAAGACGTGGCGCCGGGGCGGGGGCACCGTCGAGGTGCTGCGGGGGGTCGATCTCGACCTCAACCCCGGAGAGCAGGTCGCAATCGTTGGGCCTAGCGGGTCGGGAAAGAGCTCGTTCCTGCACCTCCTGGGCCTGCTGGATGGCCCGACGCAGGGCACGATCCAGCTGGACCGCCTCCGTGGGCGCCGCGTCGGGTTCGTGTTTCAAGCCCACCACCTGCTCCCGGAGCAGGACGCGCTCGGCAACGTGATGGTGCCGGTGCGGCTGGCGGGCGGGTCGGTGTCGACGGCCCGCGCGCGCGCCGAGACGCTGCTTCGTGCGGTCGGGTTGGGCCACCGCCTGACGCACCGTCCTGGACAGCTCTCCGGCGGTGAGCAACAGCGTGTCGCGATCGCCCGCGCGCTGGTTATGGGGCCGGGACTCGTCCTGGCCGACGAGCCGACGGGGAACCTCGATCCGGCCACTGCGGAGGACGTCTTTCACCTCCTCCTGGAGCTTCACCGTCAACTCGGCAGCACGCTGGTCGTCGTCACCCACGCGGCGGAGTTGGCGGCACGCTTTCCGCGCGTGCTCGAGCTCCGCGATGGGACCCTGCATGCGGCGTCTTGAGCCTCGCATGGGCGGTGTGATCCGCGCGTGGATCGCGGCGATCCTGGTGGTTGTCGCCGCACCGATCGCGGTGGGCGTCTCGTCGGCCCACGCCCAGGCGCCCGCCGAGGTCGAGGGCGCCACGGTCCGCGAGGTGCGGGTACGCGGCAACCGCTACATCGAGGACGCGGCGGTGCTGGCGCGCATCGGCGTCCGGTCGGGCCAGGTCCTGTCGCCCGACATGATCCGCCGGGACCTCGACAGCATCTACGGCACTGGCTTCTTCGAGGACGTCACGGTGCTGGTGCGCGACGTCGAGGGGGGCGTCGGCCTGATCTATGAGGTGGTCGAGAAGCCCGCCGTCGTCGACGTTCGCGTCGAGGGCAACAAGAAGATCGACTCGGAGGACCTCACCGAGCTGATCGACGTGCGCAGCTACGGCGTGCTCAACGAGGCCAAGGTCGCCGACACGATCCAGGCCCTGCGCGACAAGTACGTCGAGAAGGGCTTCTACCTGGCGGAGATCGAGCCCGAGGTCCTGCCGGTGGGCAACGACCGGGTCGAGGTGATCTTCCACGTCACCGAGAACCGCAAGGTGCTCGTCCAGAAGGTGGCGTTCGTCGGCAACGACAACGTCCCCGACCGCAAGATCAAGCGGTACATGCAGACCAAGGAAGGCGGGTTCGCGCCTTGGCTCACCAACCGCGGCACCTTCGACCGCGACGTGGTCGAGGCCGACCAGCAGGTCGTCCAGTACGTCTACCTGGAGGAGGGGTACGTCGACGTCCAGGTCGAGACCCCGCGCGTGTACCTCAGCCCCGACAAGCGCTGGATCTACGCGAGCTTCAAGGTCGAAGAGGGCCAGCGCTACAAGATCGGCGAGGTCACGATCGGCGGCGACTTCGTCGAAGAAGAGGGCCTCACCGAGGAGGCGGCCCGCCTGATCATCGACGGCTCGCCGGTGCCCGATGTGCAGGAGAACCAGTGGCGGGTGGCGAACGGAAAGAAGATCCGTCGCTTCTCCCGCATGCGTCGAGCGGCCGCCCTCGAGCACGAGAACTGGTTCAAGTACTCCGAGATGGAGCAGGTGCGCGCCAACCTCCAGCGGCTGTGGGGGGACCAGGGCTACGCCTTCGCCAATGTGATCGCCCGTCCCGTCCCCAACCCGGACACCGGCCTCGTCGACATTCGCTTCCTGGTCGACAAGGGCCGCAAGGTCCGCATCGGCCGGGTCCGCATCTCCGGCAACGACCCCACGTTCGACAAG
>JAUHWK010000269.1 GCA_030424555.1 bacterium
CAAGGCCGGAGGAGGAATCGGGTACCGGGCGACGGTCTGCAGGTCGTCGATCCGACCGCCCGCCAACCGGACCCCCGCGCCGTGCAGGGTCTCGGCCCGGCCGAGCACGACCCGCTGGAACGGCGCGTGCCCAAGCGCGAGGTGGTGGACCCACCACCCGCCTCCCTCGACTTCAGGCGCCCGAACGGTCACCGTCCCCGTCACGAGGCCTTGCCCGATCACCCCGTCCCCGAGGTCCTCGATCTCGGCCCCTGTGACCTGCAGCGGCGGCCCGTCGCCCAGGCGTCGTGCGCGCATGACCAGGGGAACCGGGTCGTCCCCTGAGACCGTGAGCTCGACAGCCTGTCCTGGGTCCAACCGCCAGGTCGTGACCCCCTCGGGGTCGCGCGTCACCGTCACCCCGGGCCCCCAAGAGACCGCCACGTCGGGCACAGCCCCGTGACCGGCTTCCAACGCCCGGATCGCGTCACCCAACAGCGTGCTCACCACCTGCGCCCCGTGGGGCGTGAGGTGGCGAAGATCTGCGAAGTCGTCCTCGCCCACGGGGGCACCGCGAAGGTCGACGTAGTCGATGTCCAGCGCCGCCATCCACGCCCGGGCCTCGGCCTCCAGCGCCGCCGGGACCTGATCCATCGCACGGTTCGAGGGCGGCAGTGGCATCCGGGCCAGGGTCAGCGACGCCCCGTGGGCTTGCGTCTCCGCAGCGAGCAGGTCGAGCAGGCCGTGCTCGTGCAAGGCGTACGCTTCCCCCAGGACCGGCGACGGACCCCACCCCGAGCCGTCCTGCGATCCGGCGTCCTCCACCGGTTCATCCCCCGCGGGCGTCCCCTGCTCGATGCCCGTGAACACCTTGGCCTGCACGCGATCGACCAGGTGGGCTGCCGCACGCCGTCCTCCCCGGGGACGCAGGGCGGCCCAGACCGCCCCATCCCGCCACGCCGCCAACGCCTCCTCGCGCCACGCCGTGGCCTTGGCCCGCAGGCGCCCTTGGGCGAGCGCGTCCTGCCCGCCATCGCCGAACACCCGCGCCGCCGCGTCCTCGCCCCCCTCGTCGAACTGCTCCGCGAGCCGGCGGACGCCCTCGGGGTCCTGCAACAGCTCGTGGGTGAGCATGGGACGCAGGGCGTCGGCGACGATCACCCGCGAGGGACGGTACCCCGCGTCGAACACCCGCCGGCGCAGCACCGCGAGGTGGTGCGCGCTCGTCGCGTACGGGACCGACAACACCACGACCGCCTCGTTGGGCAGGCCAAGCGCCTCCGCGAGCGCGGGCGCGTCGACGCCGCGGTTCGCGATCGAGCTGCCCAGCACGACCACCTCGGGGACGGTGCCCCGCAGGGTCTGGGTGATGCCGCGCGCGTGGCCCGTGAGCGCAGCACCCCCTTGGAGCCGTGCGCCGACCGCCGCGAAGACGAGCAGCGGCAGCAGCACCGCCAGGGCGGTCGCCGCACGGCGACGGGCCCCTACAGCCACATCGTCACCGTGCGCGTGGAGGGCAGGTCCGACGGGTCGGGCTCGCGCCCCTCCGCCGCGTCCCGCAGCAGCCGAAGGATCGGCCCGCCGAGCACGTCGATCTCCGTGGACGCGAAGCGCGGACGACCGGTCTCGTCGATGCAGGCCTTCTGCGCGGTGAGCACGACCGCGTCCTGCGCGAAGATGCGGCGGGCGATCGGCTCCACCACCGTGCGCACCATCGCGCGGGGTAGCGGACTGCGGATGCTGACACAGGCGATCACGTCGGTGTGGTCGTCGTCCACCGGGGTGCAGGCCCCCCGAAGCAACAGGTGGCTTCCCTCGCCCAGGCGGTATTCCACCTCGGTGATCGACGGCATCAAGAAGCGATCGGCGTGGTACAGCGCGCCGTCGCCCACCCCCAGCAGGCGGGCAGCCAGGCCGGTGGGCGGTCGCTCGCCTTCAAAGCGACACTCCGCCCGATCGGCCCACCGGGTGATCGTGCAGGTGACGGGCCGCCGGGCGTCGTCGTTGCGGAACAGGCCGCCGTGCAGGAACGCCGTGTGCGGCACGTCGAGCGCGTTCTCCAGCACCTGGTGCAAGGTGCCCGGGGCCTGCAGGCGGGTGCGCACCGTGAGGTATGCGGGGTCGTCGGCCTCGTGAAACCGCGGGGGGCGCCGCGCGGGACCGGGATCCTCCCCCGGGATGCCCCAGACCCAGATCATCCCCTGCTGCTCCACGACGGTCCAGGCCTGTGCGCGCCGAGGGAGGCGGTCGGGATCGCCCTCCAACCCGGGGATCGCCTGACACACCCCGCCGCCGTCAAACACCCAGCCATGGTAGAAGCACCGGACCGTGTCGCCCTCGATTCGGCCCTTGGAGAGCGGGACATTGCGGTGCGGGCACCGATCCGTGAGCACGCGCACCACGCCATCGGGCGTGCGCCACGCCACCAGCGGCACCCCGAACAGGCGGTACGACGCCGGCGCACGACGGGCTCGGCCGACCGTCCACGACGAGGGCGCCACCAGGGCCTCCGACACATCGATCGCGTACCAGGCGTCCCGCACGGCGGGGGTGGTCAGGCGGCGGGCTTCGTCCATCGAGCGCTCCGGGGTCCCTCGGCCGCCAAGCCGGTATCACCCGCCCGGCGCGCGGTCCGATGCGCAGGCTTCACAGGCCCCAACAGGTCGTGCCCGACACGGTGGCCTCGGTGCCTCCGCCCTCCCAGGACACCGTGAGCGACACGGTCACGTCGACGCCGTCGAGGGTGGTCGCATCGCCCTCAGGAAACCGCAGGTGGACCTCGCCGAGCACGTACTGACCCGCGTCCGGCCCCGCGTTGGCGCACAGGGCCGACACCGTGGTGGACTCCATCGCCACGGCGTCGCCTTCGGGCGTGGTGGCCACCCCCTCCGCAGCCACCCGGAACACATCGGGGTGGCCCGCGAGGTCCAGCAACGGTCGAACTGGGAGGAAGGGCGCGCCCCCTGGGGGCGGGGTGCCGATCGCCAGGTCTCCGCGTCCCTCACACCCCTCGGGGAGCGTGTAGGGACGGAGCGTCAGCACCGGGGCCTCCGCCCCCTCGGCGCACGACGCCGTGGCCGACGAGTCCGGAGGGTCATCCGTCTCCCCTGGGACGTCCTTCGCGGTTGGGCCGCATCCTCCCACCACCAGGACGGCGACGAGGACGACGTCGACCCACCCGGCACCCCGAAGGGTCAGGCCCGCCACCGCTCGACCGCGTTCTCGAGGATCGCCCGGCCCGCGCGGATCCCCCGGGTGTCGCCGTGGTCGTACGCCCACACGCTCGTCTGGAGTCCATGCATCGCGCGCAAGCGGTCCAGCACGTCGGCCTCCTCGGGTCGCAGGCGTCGACCGTACCCGTCCAGCAGGGCCCTCCGCAGCGTCAACCGCTCGGGATCCGCCACCGGGAACAACTTCACCAGGTCCACCAGCCACACGTCCGTGCGGGACTGCCCGAAGTCGATCACCGTCAGGTCCAGGGGATCGTTGGTGCGGTCGACGAGCAGGTTGTGGAGCTGCAGGTCCCGGTGACACGGCACCCGTGACAGCGAGGTCGGGAGCGGATCGTCGAACGCGGATCGCACGGCGTCCACGAGGTCGGACGCGAGCACGTCCTCCGCCCGCAGACACCACGCCTCCGCCCGCTGCGGGAGCGCCTCGTGCAGGGGCATGGGATCGTCGTCGGGGACGTCGAGTCCGTGGAGATCCGACAAGAACCGGCCGAGGGTCTGCATCACCTGCCGGGCTTCTGCGTCCGTGAACGTGGCCCGGTCCGCACGCTCCCCGCGGGCGGCCTCGGTGAGCAAGGCGTTGGGCGCCTCGTCCGAGGCCATCCACAGCGCCGGGGTGCCCCAGCCGATCGCAGGCAGCCAGGATCGGTACGCCCGAACCTCCCGCCGCGCCTTGTCCTTGACCTTGTGCCGCTTGAGCCACGCGACCACCGCGTCGTCGCGCCACACCGCCCACACCAGCGCCTCCCCCAGCGGGACGGTGTGCTCCTCGAAGCGATCGACCGGACCGATCGCTTCCTCCACCAACCGACGGAGGGTGGAGGACGGTCCATCCTTGGAGGCGTTCGCGCGCATCGGGTCCCCGTCAGGCCGGATCGTGGCGATCGAGGCGGGTTCGCAAGCGACGGGTCTCGGCGTCGAGCGCATCCAACCGCGACAGGGCCCGCGACAGGGCCGTGGGGGTGTCGCCCGCGCGCTCGAGGCGTGCGATCGCCTCGAAGGCGCCCCGACGCACGCGCCCGTCGGCCACCGTGCTCCGGATCCTCCGCAGCACCGGCAGGGCGCGCCCATCCTCGGCCCGTCCCAGCGCGTCGACAGCGGCCACCCGGGTGCGGAACCCACCGCCCAGCGCCAGATCCTCCAGGCGCTCCCGGCAGGCCGCACGCGCCGACGGCACGGCTGCCGCCAAGGCACCGAGCGCCGACGCCGCCCCCGCCATCGCCCGATCGTCGCGCACCGCGCGGGTCCAGGCGATCAGGGGGGCCACCGCCGCGTCCGACCGGGTCGCGGCCAGCCCCGACAAGGCGCCGCGGGCCACCGTGTCGCCCCACGACGGGCGCTCGGTCCACGGCGTGAGCCGATCGATCGCGCGCGGGTCCCGGGTGGCGCCGATCGCTTCCAGGTGGGCGGCGACGCTGTGCCAGGTGGTCGGTCCTGCCTCCAGCGACGCCACCAACGCATCGAACGCGGCCGGCGTGCGCCGGGCCCCGATCGCCTTGGCCGCAGCCACCGTCACCCGGGGATCCTCGTCCCCCTCCAGCGCCCCGATCAGCAGGTCCAGGCCCTCGTCGTCGACACCCCTGGCACCCCACGCGGCGATCGCGTCCGCCCGCACCCCAGGGACGGGATGGGTCCGGGCCACCTCGGCCAGGACGTCCTGCGCTGCCCGTCCCCCCTTGTCCGCCAGCGCGGCGACCGCCCTCGCCGCCAGCACCGGCCGCGGATCCGAGGCCATCGCGCGCAGCACGGGGACATCGGCCTCCAAGCGCAGGACGGCGGGTGCGGCAAAGTCCGGATCGATCGCCACCATGGCGGCCCGGCCCTGCGTCGGCAGCTGGAGCACCACCTCGGGACGGGCCACGGCCGCGGTGAGCACGGTGCGCGCCCCGTCCTCGCCCACGATCTCGACGGGAAGGTGGACCTGCCACCCGCCCGGCGGCGGCTCCGCGGCACCGTCGGCGAGCGTGAACGAGATCCGCACTGCCGAGGCCTCGATCGCCACGGACACCGTGTAGACCGGGTGGCCCGGCGTGCGGATCCACCGGGTGAAGAAGCCATCGAGGTTGGTGCCGGTGGCGTCCTCGAGCGCACGTTGGAGGTGGCGTGCATGCACGGCCTCGTCCGCGTGGCGCTCCAGATACAGCCGCACCCCGGCGCGGAACGCGTCGGACCCCAGCTCCGCGCGCAGGCACCGCAGGACCACCGACCCCTTCTCGTACAGGTGACGGTCGAACACGTCGATCGGCTCGACGAACCCATACGACTCGATCGCGCGCCGGTACCGCTCCCCGTCCTCGGACAGGTAGGCGCGGAACTGCTCATAGGCGAGCCAGGCCGCCCGGTCAGGACCGTGGGCGTGCTCCTCCCACACGGTCTCCAAGAACGTCGCGAACGACTCGTTGAGCCAGGCCTGCGACCAGTCCTGGCAGGTGACGAGGTCGCCGAACCACTGGTGGGCCAGCTCGTGGCACACCAAGCCCTCCGCATCCCAGTGGGGCCCCACCCGCTCGTCCACCAACAACAGCTCGGTCATGGTG
>JAUHWK010000270.1 GCA_030424555.1 bacterium
CCCTCTTGGTCCAGCCACGCCGCGAGGAGGGGGTGACATGGCTCGCTCTGGGCGCGCACCCGTGCGACCTCGGCCGCGCCAGGGTCTGCGAGGGCCACCGACCCCGTGACGAGCCACCCCGCCAGGTTCACTCCGCGCCCCGGCGCCCCTTGGGCATCTCGTACTGGTCGGCGATCGTGTCGTACCAGTCGATCACCTTGCGGACGTACGCGCGCTTCTCCAGGTAGGACCCGGCGAAGAAGCAGCGCTTGAACCCGTGGATGATGATGTTGCGCAGCTCGGCGGGCGACAGGTCGAACGCGTGGACCACCTTGTCGAGCTCGGCGGTGGACGTGGTGCGGGAGACCAGCCGGTTGTCCGTGCAGATGCTGACGCTCAGGCGCTCCTTGATCATCCGACCCAGGGGGTGGTCCTCGAGGCGCCGCAGGTGGGGCATGGTCTGCATGTTGGAGGTGATGCACACCTCCAGCGTGACCCGGCGATCGGCGATGTACTCGGCGAGCTGCTGGACGTACTCGCGGGGGGCCTCGCTGTCGCCGACGCTCTCCCACTCGAACAGGCGGGTGCCGTGGCCGATCCGGTCGGCGTCGAGCTTGGTGATCGCCTGGAAGATCGACTCCGGCCCGTAGGCCTCCCCGGCGTGGACCGTCTTCTTGAGGAAGCCTTTGTGGGCGAGCTGGTAGGCCGCGATGTGGTCGGACGCGGGGAAGCCCTCCTCCGCACCGGCGAGGTCGAAGCCGACGATGGGGATCCCGAGCCGGTCGCGGGCGTCGAGCACCTTGCGGACCAGGGCCTCGCTCGCGATCCCGTAGATCTCCTTGGTGGGCACGCCCTCCATCACCCGCATCAGGTCGGCGTAGTAGGGCCCAAAGCCGCCGGTGAACATGCGCATCGCGCAGGCGATGATCCCGTAGCGGAACGGGGGCGCACCGGCCTTGACCGCGGCGCTCTGCTCGTGCTCCCGCCGGGCCCGGTCCAGGCCGTCGGCGCACGCGCGCAGGACCTCCTCCAGGGTGAGGCCGTCGCGGACGAGCAGCTGGGGGGCGAACCGGACCTCCAGGTAGCAGGTGCCCTCCGCGATGCAGTCCTGGGCGAGCTCGTAGCTGACGCGCTCGATCGCCTCGGCGTCGCGCAGCACCGCGCAGGTGTAGGCGAAGCCGTGCAGGTAGTCGGGAAGGTCTCGGTAGGACTCCTTGAACACCAGCTCCATCAGGCCCTCGTCCGTCTCGGACGGCAGGGACACACCCTGGGCGCGGGCGAGCTCGATCAGGGTGCGGGTCCGCAGGGAGCCGTCGAGGTGACAGTGCAGGTCCGACTTTGGCAACCGGGCCAGGAGCTCGCGGGGATAGCGGGTCGCGTTCACGGGGCCTCCGGGGGGTGGGGACGCCGTAGCGCCCGGGGCGTGGCGCGCCAACGGGAAGGGTCGAGCGGCGTGCCCTTGATGCCGTCGGGCGGAGGGGCTACGCGCGTCGCGTCGGTCCACGATGCCCTCCCGGGCGTGGTCCCGTCGCACCCTGGCGGCCGCTTCTGTCCGGCCAGAATCCCCCTCGCCCCCCGTCCGATGGAGCACCCGTGCTGCTTCCCATGTCCATTCGCGAAGCGCTGGTGAACGATCTCGAGGAGTTCCTCGGGAACCTTCCGGACGATCCGGATGCCGAGATGGTCACCGCGTTCATCCTCGAGCAGCTCGAGGTCTACGCGGACGAGCGGGGGATCGACGACATCGTCTCCCAGCTCGAGGAGTCCGGGAACCTCGAGGAGTCCCTCCCCAACATGCTGGAGTCCGAGATGGCCTCCAACGAGGACTTCGAGTTCACCGAGGAAGAGTGCGTCTCCCTGCTCGAGGAGATGTGCGAGATCGAGTGGGACGACGACGAGGACGACCTCACCGACGAAGAGGACGACGAGCTCGAGGAAGAGGAAGAAGAGATCGACTGACCGCCCGGGGGTTGACGGGCTGCGCGCGTCGCCTGTCCCCCTGTACGATGATCGTTCGATCTTGACGGTTTCATGCGGATCCCGCGCTTGGACGCGGTGTTCCGGCTTGCGTGACCCCGCCGTCCCGTTAGGGTCGATCCGATTTGTCCAAGGCGGCGAATGGCCCTTCTCCAGGCCACATTGTTCTCGGGTGGGATGTCCGGAGCGACGACCGACGCGCAGCTCTTCTTGTGGGCGCGCGAAGGCGATCTCGACGACGCGCTGGAACGCGACGTGCCCGAGTGGGCGGTCGCGGGGGGCGCCAAGGGCGGCGTGCGGGGTGACGGCACGGTGGCCGACCCGTCCCGTCCCGGTCGTCGGCGCACGGTGCCGGGCCTGTGGATGGGGTTCGATGCGCTGCTCCCGCTGCTCCCCGCGCTGGCGGCCGACGCAGGCCTGTCCGACAGCCTGCGCCTGTGGGGGATGGCGTCGGGCTTCGCGCTGGAGCTCGCCAGCCGCCAGGCGGTCGCGCCGTGGGTGCGGGATGGCACGGCGCGCTGGAGCGTCCGGATGCAGCGCCCCGACGATCGGGCGCGGTTCGAGGCGCTGGTCGAGGCCCTGCCGCTGGCCGCCCGCCTCGCCCCCACCCACGACACCGGTCCGGCGCGCATCCGCCCGTCCCAGGACGTGGTCAAGGCCTTCCTCGATGGCCTGGTCGACCACGTGTACCGCCAAGATGCCTGGCCCGGTCCGGCCCGCGGGTGGACCCTGGAGCTGGCCGAGGGCCTGAAGTCCACGGCCTCGGTCGCCTTTGCCCCCCGCGATGCGCGCAGCCAGGGGATCCCCGGGCGGCTGCAGGCGTGGGTGTCGGGGGCCGAGCAGTCGGGGGGCGTGCGGCTGGGGATGCGGCTCGCGCTGCCCGGGGAGCACCGGGGCGGGGCGGCCGACGCCTTCCACCTGTCCTTCTTCCTGCAGTCGCTGAACGAGCCGGGGGCCGAGATCCCCGCCCACGTGGCGTGGCGGGCCGGGCGGGAGATCACGATCGGGGCGCGGCGGGTGCGCCACCCGGCGTGGGCGCTGCTGCGTCGGATGGCACGGGCGGCGCGGGTGTTCCCGCCTCTGGCCCGGGCGATGGCCTCCGACGAGCCCCGCACGCTGGCGCTCGACCCCACCGAGACCTGGGGGTTGCTGTCGCAGGGCGTGGGCCCACTGCGCGACGCCGGGTTCGAGGTGGTCCTGCCCGATGTGTTCGGACAGCGCGGCACACGCCGGTTGCGTGCCCGCATGCGGATCGAGGCGTCGGGGGCCACCGGCAGCGGTCCCGTCCACCTGGGGGAGATGCTCACCTACCGGTGGGAGGTCGTGCTCGGCGATCGCATCCTCACCGGCGAGGAGTTCGACGAGCTCGCTCGCAGCCGGGAGCCCGTGGTCCGGTTCCGCGGGGAGTGGGTCGTGCTCGATCCCGCCGAGCTGGCGTTGCTTCCCGAGGGCCTGTCCCAGACCGGGACCCTGGACGCGGCCACCGCGCTGCGGGCGGTCCTCACCGGGCAGCACGACGGCGTGCCGGTGGTCGCCGACGCACGGCTCGAGATGGTGATCGAGGCGCTCAAGCGGCCGCCAGAGCGGGCCACGCCCGGGCCCTTGCACGCCACCCTTCGCCCGTACCAGGCCACCGGGTACGCATGGTTGGGGTGCCTGGGCGATCTCGGGCTCGGGGCCTGCCTCGCCGACGACATGGGCCTGGGCAAGACCGTGCAGCTGATCGCCCACCTGGTCGAGCGTCACGTCGTGGGAGACGCCGCCCATCCCTCCCTCGTGGTCTGTCCGACCTCGCTGCTGGGCAACTGGACGCGTGAGCTGCGGCGGTTCGCCCCGGACATCACGGTCAGCCGGCACCACGGGCTGCACCGGGACCTGGACCGGGCGCGGCAGGCCGACGTCGTGCTCACCACCTACGGCTTGATGGCGCGCGACGGCGACATCCTCACGGACGCGGCCTGGGAGATCGTGGCGCTGGACGAGGCGCAGGCGATCAAGAACCCCGACTCCCGGCGGGCGCGCACCGCCTACGGCCTCACGGCGCGGCACAAGGTGGCGCTGTCGGGCACGCCGGTGGAGAACCGCCTTGAAGAGCTTTGGTCCATCCTTCACTTCCTGATGCCTGGGCTGCTGGGGACGCGGGCGGCCTTCCGCCGAAACGTCGCGATCCCGGTGGAGCGGTTCGGCGACGAGGCGGTGGCGGAGCGGCTCAAGCTGGGGGTCAGCCCGTTCCTGATGCGCCGGGTCAAGACCGATCCCGACATCCGGGGCGATCTCCCCGACAAGATCGAGCGCCGCGAGTACTGCGTGCTCGCCAGCGAACAGGCCGACCTGTACGCCACCGTGGCCGAGGAGCACCTCGAGCGGGTGCGCGAGGCCAGCGCGTCGGAGCGTCGCGGCCAGATCCTCGCGATGCTCACGGCGCTCAAGCAGGTGTGCAACCACCCGTCCCACTACCTGCACGACGACGGCCCCCTGGAGGGGCGGTCCGGCAAGCTGGAGCGGTCCACCGAGATCTTGGAAGCCGTGCTCGATGCCGGAGAGCGGGCGATCGTGTTCACGCAGTACCGCGAGATGGGCAACCGCCTGGTGCGCCACTTCGACGAGGTGTTCGGGGTCCAGGTGCCGTTCCTGCACGGCGCCGTGCCCAGCGAGCGGCGAGACGCGATGGTGCGCGCCTTCCAGGAGCACGAGGACGGCCCGCCCATCCTGCTGGTGAGCCTACGGGCGGGCGGCACGGGGCTCAACCTCACGCGGGCCACCCACGTGCTGCACTACGACCGGTGGTGGAACCCGGCGGTCGAGGATCAGGCCACGGACCGCGCCTACCGCTTGGGTCAGCACGACAACGTCCAGGTCTACAAGCTGATCTGCCAAGGCACCCTGGAGGAGCGGATCGACCAGATGCTGGAGGACAAGCGCGCCCTCGCGCAGAGCGTGGTCGGGTCTGGCGAGCGCCTGGTGACCGAACTCGACGACGCGGCGCTGCGGGCCTTGGTCAAGCTCGGCGACGACGCGGTCGAGGAGGCTGCATGAGCTGGCAGCAGCCTGGCAATCGGGTCCACCGCACCCTGCTCGATCCCCCCGAGGACGGCATCGCGCTCTCCCGGTCCTCGTCGGGATGGCTGGGCAAGCGCCTGCGCAAGGTGGTCGACGGCGGGCGGGGTCAGGCGGCGGACCGGATCCGGCGCGGCAAGAACTACGCCCTCCGTGGCCGGGCGCGCGATCTGGTGATCAACGCGGGGGCGGTCAGCGCCGACGTGTTCTGCGACGAGGTGTACCGGCCCTCGCTGCGGCTCACACCGCTGTCGTCGTCGGCCTGGCGCAAGGTGATCGACGAGCTGTCGTCAGACCTGTCGGGCCTCGCCGCCCTGCTGGAGGGAGAGCTCCCAGAGACCCTGGTGGATCGCCTGGCGTCGCGTGGCGTGTCGCTCGTCCCCGACCCCGATGAGCTCGTCGGCGACTGCGACTGCGGAGACTGGGCGTCGCCCTGCACCCACGTCGCCACGCTCCAGCACCTCGTCGCCGAGGCCCTGGATGGCGACCCCTTCCTGCTCCTCACCCTGCGCGGGCGGAGCATGGCGGACCTGCTCAGCACGCTGCGGGAGCGATGGGGGGACGACCTGACCCTGGAGCGCACCCGGTACGCCAGCGAGGAGCCCGTGCCCGACGGCGATCCGTACGCGGCGCGGGGCGGCGTGCCCACGCTGCGATCCTCG